>JADJXG010000001.1:512500-812500 GCA_016715965.1 Saprospiraceae bacterium
GAATCACAGCTTCCACTTCTTCGGATATATATTGTATCTACACCGGTCTCCTGAATGTCACAAACAAACTTGGGTAGTAAAACCGTGTCGCTTTCTAAAAACTGAATGGATTCCAATACCACCGAATCGCAAGAATATTGATTGGTGTAATAATGTACAAAATTACCTGCAGAAGCAGGATCACAACTCGTTTTAAGGATGTGAGTCGTGTCTGTCGGCAAAGCCCGGTAATGGGTAACCACCAGGCTATCACAAGGTGTTTTTTGAATGAGCAAGGTATCTGTATATTCGCTTACCAATCCACAAATTGAGCTGTCTTTATGTGTAATATTAAATTTTGAAAGCAGATACTCTATCAGATGGATGGAGTCGCATCCAAACTGATTGAAACCAAAAATACTGTCTGTGCGCACAGCGCTGCTGTCACAGGTCATCAAACTTTCTTTAGTAAGTGAACTCAAAGCGGGGATGAAATATTCGATCAGAAAACTGTCGCAATACAGACCATTCAAAACAATTACTTCAGCAACAGTATCAGCAATTTGACAATCAAATTTATACCGAAAAGTCGTATCAGGTTTGATATACTGAAATTCTTCTTTGATGATGGAGTCGCATCCATATTGAGAAATCAAGGGCACAAAAACAATTTTCGGATGAAGATGATCACAGGTCGTTTTAAATGACAAAGTGGTATCTGGAGAAACACCAAGACTTGTCAGAATAACGACGCTATCACACCCGGGCAACTTGTATAGAATCGTATCCACTTTTAAGGGGCTGCGATCACAAAGGTATTGTTGTATTCTGTTGGTGTCAGCGCCATCCAATCTTTTAAAAGTAGCCATGGATGATTTTGAATTACCGCAGCGATCGGTGGCAAAAAAATGAACCTCGATGTCCAGAGCGCTGGAATCACCTTTAAAATCATTGGACCAGAATACTTCACCGCAGTCATCTGAAGCTTGTCCGTTTCCATGTTTTGCCAACCAGGATCTCAAAGAATCCCTTGCCGTAGTGGAACAACGGAGCAAAACATCTTCCGGTTTTTTCTGAAAAATTGGAGAAATGGTATCTGAAATAATGTAGAAGGCCTGAAAATAAGTTTCATTGCCACATGGATCCGTTGCAATAAAATCCACCAGCATGCTGTCACAAGGTTTGGATGGAATGCTGTCATAAGAAGCCTGTACAGTTACGTTTCCACAATTATCTCTTAGAACTGCATTTCCATTAAGACCTACCCATCGCAAAAATTCATTGCGGGAATGTAATTTGCAATCGATGATTTTGTGTCTTGCTTCGGCAATGAAATAGGGGGGTTCCTCGTCCTTTACGGTAATGAGCTGACTGTGGTTTTTCTTATTGCCGCAAATATCTGTAACGACCCAGTTTCTTGTGATCAATTGTTCGCAGTCGCTTAGTTTCTGAGTGCTCGTAGAAAATTGAATGGAAGGATTGGGATCGCAATCATCAGTTACTTCCAGAATGCTTGGATTGGGAACATCCTTCAAGCAAGCATATTCTTCGTCCACCGGCTCGTTGACAATCTCCGGTATTTCTGTATCGGCCGGACATTCAAAAATCTTGATATCATCCACCAGGGTGCCCGCAAAATTATTGGTGCCTGTGCTGCTAAATTCCATGTTGGCATTGACTGCCATTGCCATAAATTCATAGGTCAACTTAAACCAAAATACGGAACCAGAAACCGACACATTCCAGGAAACACTCAACCATGCCCCTCCTGCAATATTCAATGAACCTGTTGAAGTATGACCACTTCCGTTTTGTGCTGTCCAGAATTCGATTTTATAATTGCTCCCTGGTTTGAGTCCCGTGAGTAAATAAGAGATGGCTCCGAATCCAGGTGTACCATGTAAATCTACAAAAGTGCTGGGTCCATTGGGGTTGCCATTTCCCAAGCCACCAAAGGCCCCATCTACCAAATCAATTGTCCCTCTTGTAACAGTCCATCCTCCAAAGTTTCCCCCTACCCCGTAAGTATCAAATGAGTTTGGGGGCGGTTGAGGACCATCTTCAAAATCCAAATTGGAAAAACTGAGTTCGTTGTAGTTACCACAACAACATCCTGCCCTGATTCCTGCATTTTGGACATTTCCAAAGTCGATTTTTTTTAGATTTGTCTTTTGGCTTTTGACGGAAGTGGCAAATCCCGCAAGGAAACAAATCAACGACAGAACTGGGTATGTACAAAATAATTTCATCGTATCACAGTTAGTTCGCCTGCCAATTGAATGATCTGTTGGTTATCATCGGTCAACACCGCAAAATAGGTATACACTCCGGGTATGACCTTATGATTTTTAAAAGAGCCATCCCAACCTGTTGTTGGATCATTGATAACCATGTTTGGACTGCTAAATACCAGATTTCCCCATCGATCATAAATTTGAAGGGTATTTATAATGAAACCCTCATCGCCTATTAAGTAGAAACGATCATTCACTTGATCTCCGTTGACACTGATGACATTGGGGGCAAACACATTTTTGGTCAACAAAATTTTAATTCGGACAAAATCAATGGCCTTGCAACCATTTGAGTCGATTACCTCAATCTGAATGAGGGTATCCCGATCAAATTTTGCAAGAGTGGAGAGACAGCCGGGGCAGTTGAAATAGGATTCGGGTGACCACAGGACTGATTGGATATTTCTATTTACAAAACCATTCATGTTGATCGTCTCATTTTTTCCAAGGCTAAGGTCGGGCCCTCCATCCACCATCAAACTATCTGGTTCATGGATGTTAAATATTCTGGTCTCCGATAGACAACCAAACTCGTCTTGCAGGTAAATGGAATACTGACCAGCGGTCAAATTTTTAGTTTTTTGGCCACTCTCAATACCATCGATGAAATATTTTGTCTTATCATCGGCTTGGTGGGGAAAAATAAATTCGATCACACCATCGGCATTACCAGCACAGGAAATATCTGTAATCTTTGCATCAAATAAAACAGCTTGATGGAAAAATCGGGTAACAATCAAACTGTCGCATCCAAATCGATTAGTGACATACTGAGTATCTATCCTGACGGAGTCAAAAAAACATGTTCTTTGAAGAATCAAAGTATCTGATACCGGAGTATGGATATACTGAATGATAGCAATGGAATCGCAAACAACACCATTTAAGAACAGGGTATCTGTTCTGACTGAATCTATTTCGCAGGTAGATCTTGAAATCAACTCCGGGATTGGGGACAGGTATTTTTTGTAGGTGTATAGCACAGAATCACATCCATGCACTGTCATGAATTTTGATATAAGTTGTGCAGTATCCCCTATTCGACAAACCTCGATGGTATCAAACAAATTATAAGATGGACTCCATTCAATTTCTATGATTACGATGGAATCGCAACCTTTACCATTGATTTCTTTTTGATAGAAAATACCGGTATCTGCAGGATTGCAGCTGTATCGAGAAAAGAAGGAAGTATCTGTTGGCAGAATTTTAAAATGTCTGATCAGCAAACTATCGCAGATTCTCCCTTGCAAAAATATAGTATCTGTATATTCCAATTTCAATCCACACACAAAACTATCCAAATGGGTTTGTTCGTTTTCAGAATAAACAGTTTTGATGATCAGCAGGGAATCGCAACCATAACGACTTTTGAAAATCAAGCTGTCGATCCCCGCCTCCAAAGAATCACAGGTAGTTGTTGTAATTTCTGTGGGCAAAGTCTTTACTCCAACATATTGAATGATTGTAAAGGAATCACAGGGAATGGCAGGATGCCTGATCAAATCGATGTAATTGCTATCCGAATTGCAAAGGTACTCCGTCTTTGAATGGGTGATCACAGGGAATAGTTCGGTGGCAACAAACACGGTAGAATCACAACCATACTGATTGAGGAGGTGCAGGGTATCAGAAAACAAATCCATTGAATCACATACCTGGATCAAGACCTGGTGTTTGCTTTCATTAACCGGCAAATATTTTACAATGGTAAGGCTGTCGCACCCGCCAGGGTTTTGATGGAGAATTGTGTCCGAGTATTCCTGATTTAAACCACAAATAAATCGACTCAAATAAATGGTGTCTGAACCATCCATCTGAATGATGTCTGCTGTATCTTTGCTAACATTGCCACACAGATCATAAAATAAAAATTCAAAAGTTTGTCTGTTATTGGTTTTTGAAAGGAATTTATTTCCTAATCGCAAACTGCAGTTATCTCCTGCGTGACTATGACCATTCCACCTCAACCAGTCGGAGATAAGACTGTCAGTATTGGGACTACCGCATGGAATGATCAGATCTTTTGAGGGTGAAAATATTTCTGGTTTGATCGTATCATTGATGATAAACCAAGCAAAACTCATATCAGAATTTCCGCAATCGTCTTCTATGATAAAATCGACCAAAGTACTGTCGCAGGATCTTAATCCAAGTGTGTCGTATGAATAAGTAAATTTTACCGTGGAGCAATTGTCAATAGCTTTGGCGTTTGCGTAATTTCTTAAAAAATTTTGAAAATCAAGGTGTATGTTTGGTTTGCAATGGACTATTTTGTTTTCCGGAAGATTTGTAAATTGAGGAGGAACTTTGTCAGAAATGGTGATTGTTTGGTTGACAGAAGTTGAGTTATTGCATTGATCAGTCACCGTCCATGTCCTGATAATCTCTAGTTCGCACGGAGACTTGAAATTTCTCTTTTCATCAAAAACGATCATTGGATTGACATCGCAATTGTCCTGAACCAACAAAGGCTCAACGGGAGGTAATTCATTGATACAATCCAACTCAAGATCCTGTGGGGCATTTAAAATTTCAGGTTTTTCTACATCCGAAGGACATTCAAAAATGCGAATGTCATCGATGAGCATACCACAACATGGCGTATTACCTGTTCCTGTAAACTCCATGGTCGTCGAAGTTCCGGAAGCCGTAAACATATAACTGGCCTTCAGCCATACCACATTGCCGGGATTGGATGCAGACCAATTCACACTGAGCAGGGATCCACCTCCTACTCTTAAAATAGCGGTGCTGCTTCCAGCTCCTGAGTGGACGGCGTACCAAAATTCAATGGTGTACATATAACCTGCTGTCAACCCACTCAAGGGGTATCTGACTGCACCTTGATTAAATCCATGCAGGTCGAGATGTTGGGAAGAACCATTGGGATTTCCGGCACCCAGATTTAGATGGTCTGGTGCGTGAATACTGACAGATCCCGAAGTGACTACCCATGGACCATAGCTTTGTCCGGAGCTGTAATCAATCCATCCTCCGGGGGGTGCGATTGGAGCATCTTCAAAATCAAGGTTGGGGTAAAATAATTCGGTCGAACTACCACAACAACAGCCTGCTCCCATTGAGTTTGGAAGCTTGATATTTTTTAAATTTTCTGCTGATATGGTTCCAATCTCACTGGAGCGTATTGGATGTGTGAAGAACAAACAACACCAACAAATTATAAGATACAATGGATAGCAAAGGCTTAATTTTTTGGAGGATACCCAGCCAAAGCCAATGGGTTGTCCTGATCCTACACCAAGGTTTAAAAAGAAGTTGAATTTCTTATTCAAAGCATGTTTGAATTTGCATTTTCGGCTTAAAGTTAGCTCAATCTGCTTATCCTTGGAGACAGAATCGCGATCTGTTGGCAAAAATGAGCTCCCTGGATGTCCATATACCACTGAACCAATAAATAATACATAACTTTGCACCCATATATTTGAATATTATGTCCAAGAAGCACAATTTTTATGCAGGACCGGCCATCCTGCCCCCATCGGTTCTGGATCAATCCGCACAAGCCATCAAAGAATTTGCAGGGATGGGTTTGTCATTATTGGAAATTTCCCATCGTAGCAAGCAGTTTGAGGCAGTGATGGACGAAACCAGAGCCCTTGTGCTGGAACTCATGGGTTTGGATCAAGAATACGAGGTCTTGCTATTGTCAGGTGGTGCTAGTTCTCAGTTTTTTATGATTCCCATGAACCTACTACCCGAAGAGGGTAAAGCATATTATGTCAACACGGGAACCTGGGCAAGCAATGCCATTAAAGAAGCGCGCAATTTTGGAAATACCGTCGTTTTAGCGAGTTCAGAGGAAAACAAATTCAGACATATACCCAAGGGGTTCGAGATTCCAAATGACGGTTCCTATTTGCACATCACTTCCAACAATACCATCTATGGAAGCCAGTATCATACTTTTCCGGATTGCCAGATTCCATTGGTGTGTGACATGTCATCTGATATCTTTTCGCGGAGAATGGATTTTTCTAAGTTTGGTTTGATCTACGCTGGCGCTCAAAAAAACATCGGTCCCGCCGGAATGACCCTGGTAGTAATCCGTAAAGATTTAATCGGTAGTTCAAGGAGAATGATCCCTACCATGTTGAATTATAAAACCCACGCAGAAAAGGGAAGCATGTACAATACTCCACCTGTCTTTCCAATTTATGTTTCAATGCTAACCCTTAGGTGGATCAAAGCAATGGGGGGTCTTGACCAAATGGAAAAAAGAAATACAGAGAAAGCCAGGATGCTGTATGCAGAAATCGATCGCAACAGCTGTTTTGAAGGAACCGTTACAGCTGAAGACCGCTCACAGATGAATGTGGTTTTTGTTCCCAAAAAACCTGAATGGGAAAATTTGTTTTTGGAAAAATGCAAAGAAAACGAATGTGTAGGACTTGCTGGACACCGCTCGGTCGGAGGATTCAGGGCATCTCTATACAACGCATTGGAACTTTCCAGTGTGAAGATGCTGGTGGAAACCATGCAAGATTTTGAAAAAAAACATGGCTAAAATCATCCCTTTTAAGGAGTATCGGAAATTAAATGTCAGCGATTTTGAATTGCCGGTTGAAATATACCACGAACACCGAAGATCTGCCAGGGTTTCCCTGGCCCATCAGAAAGCCATCGTTAGAATTCCAATTTTATGTTCCAATTCTGAAAAAGACAAACACCTGGAATGGGCTAAAAACTGGATTTACAAGAAACTGACAGAAGATCCGGAGTCAAAAATCAAATACATTCCAAAGACCTATACGGATCAATCCACCATCACGGTTCGCAAAACTACATTTACCATTCATCTGCGATATTTGCCGGAATTGAAAGCAGCCAACGGAAAGAGGAAAAATACCCAGATCTATCTGGAAATTCCCGAAAGCTGTCCCCAACATCAAAGAGCTGAACTATGTGGTAAGCTCATCTCGAAAATTATGGCCCACACCTATCTTCCCGGATTGAAGGCAAGGGTTCATCAAATCAATGATCAGCATTTTAAGCAAAAAATCAATAAGATAAGTCTTAGAAACAATTCTTCCAATTGGGGTTCATGCTCGACATCGGGCAATATAAGTTTTTCCACCCGACTCCTCTTGTGTCCTGATTTTGTGCTGGACTATCTGATCGTACACGAACTCGCGCATCTGATCCATCACGACCATTCCGATCGCTTTTGGAATTTGGTGGCCAGAGTAAATCCCGATTTTCAAACGGCAGAGAATTGGCTCAAAGAAGAAAGTCACAGCTTTAGATGGTAATTCTATTTTATTGTAAATCATTTAATTAGAAGAATTAATACCTTTGGCTGCCAGTTTTTTTTATTTATTTTGCAACGAAATGGCAAATCATTTCTCTTTAAAATAACAAAACAAGCGGTATAGCCACATGGCCGTAGATATACAGAAAATTGCAAACGGAGATCAAAGAGCTTTCAAAAGTCTGTATGATCAATACCATCTGGCGATGTACAATGTATGCCTCAGAATGCTGAAGCAGGAAGACGATGCCGTGGATGCGCTGCAGGAGACTTTTATTAAAGTGTTTCAGAACATTCACAAACTTGAGAATTATGATTTGCTACCGGCCTGGATTAAGAAAATTTGTGTCAACAACTGCTTGCAAATTATAGAAAAGAAAAAGAAAATCAGGTGGGAAGAAATTGATCAGCAGACGGTCCTTCTCAATACAAAGGATGAAACAGATCTGATTGATGAAGCGGAATTCGAATTGAATATGCAGAGGATTCAACAGGGAATATCCAGCTTACCTGAAAAGTACCGCATCGTATTTAACCTGTACGCCGTTGAAGATTATTCGCATGAAGAAATAAGCCAAATGCTTGGAATTCCAAATGCGACTTCCAGAAGTCAATACATGAGGGCCAAACAAAAGTTAGTTGAGATTGTAAAAAAAAATGAAATACATGGGAGATCCACTGAAAAAATTTATTCAAGAGCATAAGAACCTGCTGGACCATAAAACTCCGCCTGCAGACCTGTTCGATAAAATCCTGGCAAAGACTTCATCCGTAAAGCAAAAGCCAGCACCGGTCAATCGGAATTTTAGCAGATTCTATCTTGCCGTAGCTGTATTTGCTGGCGTTGGTTTGTTTTATTGCTGGAGTTTGTTCTACACAGCTCCAATTATACATTCGCCGGCTCAAGAATTGTCAACTTCACAAGAAATTCCAGCGACTATCACACCGGAAGAGTCCATTTCTGAAAGCAAAGAATTAAGCCTGGAAGAAAAAGAATTGATCCCATCAAAACCTTCTGACAATATCCAAATTAAAAAATCATCATTAAAAAAGTTGAAATACACCAATAAATCCACTCCTGTACCTCAAAAGATAGAAGCCATCCAGATGGCAGAGACCCAAATTGAAGTCCATGAACAGTTGGATCAAAAAGAAGCGGTTTCCGAGATTGCGGAGGTAGATTTGCAAATTCAAGAAAAAACAATAAAAGATGTCCTTTCAGAACAAACAATCCCCACACAGTCTGCTGAAAACGAATGGGCAGTGACAGAAAATATTGTTGAATCTGCTTCACCGCAGATCGCACAAGCCGTCCCATCCAGTTTGTCTGAGACCGTTAAAAAAGGATTGTTGGGTTGGTTGGCCAAAAAGACCGAAGAGTGGACAGACCGTAAAATTCTTATACTTCCGGAGGTGACCGACGAAAAAACAAGCATAGCCTTCAATGTCAATACCGAGCATGTCAAGCTCCGCAAAACCATGTATTTGCCCTAAGTGCATTGATCCATTAAATTAATTATTTCAAACCTATAATCTAATTGCATATGAAAAATCTAGTTATTGTATTGTGTTTATTGTACTCCTTTTTGGCAAATGCCCAGGAAGTACCACCGGTTCCTCCTGTGCCACCAACACCACCTGCGGCTCCTCCTTCACCGGATGAAAACAAGGGAGATACCATTAAAGTAAACTTGGGAGACCGCCAAATTATGATCATCGAAAACAAATCCAAAGCATCAAAAAAGGATGACGATGAGGATGAGGAGGACGATGATGATGAGGAGGATGATAAAATGGCTCCAAAACATCATGATTCCAAATCCCATAAGGAAAACTCCAATCCTATGAAAAAGAAAAAGAGAAAAGGCGCAGATGTCGATTTTCTAAATTTAGACATGGGAATCAATATATTGCTCAACAACAAGGTCAACAATCAGGTCCTAAAAGACGATCTTGAAAACAAACCATTCAGTTCCTGGTCCTGGACGCTCAATTTTCTTCCCACCGAAATTTATTTAGGCTCAAGAAATGTCATGCTGATGACATCTTTCGGCTGGAGGATTGGAGAGCTGACTTTCAGGAACAAGTTGGAGTTTGTACCCGACACCGCTGCGCTGGTGTACTCCAAAAACAGCAATATCAACAAATCTTCCTTCGACTTTCACCACCTACAGGTACCATTGATGCTTTATTTCAGAAGCGATAAAATCAGTGGTCTTGGTAAAGTTGGTTTTGGAATAGGAGGATATGTGGGTGCTTTGGTCCACCATGAGTTTGAATACAAAAGCAATGAACGCCGCAGGAAAGTTGAAATTGAAGAAGACTTTGGATTCGAAACCTGGAGATACGGATTAAGTGCGAGAGCAGATATTGGTCCATTTAAAATATTTACAAATTACGATTTGAATCCTGTTTGGAAAAACAATGATTTCACCAATCTGGAGTGTGGACTCTGGTTTGATTTCTAAGATGCTCCTCCCAATAGCGGAGAGATAGATTTTCTTCTATGTGTGGTAAGGCCTGGTACTCGTTGTCAGGCCTTTTTATTTATGCTACCTTTGCCCGATAGAACATTGCATTGTGTCTGTTATTGCCAACGCCAGCTTAGTTAAAAAAGAACTTGAATCTTTGGGATTCGGACAAGTAGGTATCGTTCGATCGCACCGATTGGACAAGGAAGCAAAACTTTTGGAAGAATGGTTGAATCGCGGAAACCATGGGCAGATGAGTTACATGGAGAGGTATTTTGATTTGAGGGTGGATCCACAACATTTTCTACCCGGTGCAAAATCGGTGCTGATGATGAGTTTGAATTATTTCCAGGATTCAGTCCCCGAAAACCCAAAAATATCACGCTATGCCTGGGGAGATGATTATCACAAGGTCATCCGTCAAAAATCCAAATCCATTATTCAGAATTTGAAAAATAAATATGGTGATATTTCAATTCGTGGATTTGTAGATTCTGCCCCTGTGATGGAGAGGGTTTGGGCAGAAAAAGCTGGTCTCGGCTGGAATGGGAAAAATACCTTAACCATTCATCCCCGCACAGGATCCTGGTTTTTTTTAGCAGGATTTATGACGGATCTGGTGTTTGATCATTACGATGAACCAATCAGGGATCACTGCGGTAACTGCAGACGTTGCATCGATGCTTGTCCAACCGATGCCATCCATACAGATGGTTATTTATTGGATGCATCCAAATGTATTTCTTATCTGACCATCGAGCTGAAGGAAGCCATTCCAAATGAATTTCATCCTAAGATGGAAGGCTGGATGTATGGTTGCGATATTTGTCAGGAGGTCTGTCCATGGAATCGTTTTGCACATCCTTCTGCGATTCCGGAATTTGCCACAAACCAAGATTTGTTGCAAATGGGAACTTCGGAATGGTTGGATTTGAGCGATGATGTTTGGGACAATCTTACTGCCAAATCGCCTCTCAAAAGGGCAGGATTGAAGAAACTGAAAGAAAATGTGAAAGTGATCGCAAATAAAAATTAAACCCGCTCTTCGGTTTTCATGCATCTACCTGCTTCGACAAGCGCTAATCATTTAGAACGGTTTAACGACAGATGCTTCAACTGGTTTAGAATTTTATCCATACAAATATGGTTCCAACCATCAACACAAAAATTTCCAACATCAACCCGGCTAAATAGCCCATGCCGATTCCCGGTCCTTGCTGACTATAGGCCAAGAGCGCTTTTTCAATGACCCAATGTCCTCCCAGTAATCCGCAGATCCAGACCCTGAGTAAAAGATAGGATTTCTCAACATTCGGAATCCACCAAAGTCCAAACACCAAAACAGATGCAGCAGGTATCCAAAACCAAAGTGATTCAATAAACTGGTCCAAAGGTTTTGTAGTGGTTAGATTCAATTTTCCAATCCATATTGCCCCAATGTACAAGATTCCCCAAAATAATTCAGGTCCTAATAAATAGCGCATCATTACTCATTTTTTTCAATGTTATACAATCCACGAATTTTCTTATTCGCACTGAGGATTCTACCAAAATGCTCCTGGTATTTACCGGATTCTAGCTCGGTATCAAATGCATCCCCAATTTTCTTTACAAGCATTTGATATTCCTCGGTGTCGTTGACATAAAGGTTTTTACTAAGAGACAAAGACTGCTCATCTTCATCAAAATGAATGTCCAGTTTGACTTCGTCTTTTACCAATTCGATGCGACGGCCCGTGTATTCTACGGTTTCATCTTTGACAATTTGTTCTTTTGACCAATCCATCTGTCTGAGTACAAAATCAAGAAATATGGGAATCATCCCAGTCTTCACAGGATAAAGTCTGTAATAATGATCGTTGGTTGAATAACGCCCTTTCCAGTGTACCGGACTCACCAATTGTTTCAATTGCAATACGTACTCATCGCTGATTTGTTTCCACTCAAAAAACTGCTCAAACCATTTTCTGTCCGCTGAAAATATATCGACCATTCGGGTGTCTGTATTGTCAAATTTCACAGCGTATCCTGTGTCCTTTTGAAACTTATAAACCACCAGCGCGTGATCAGATTCAGGCAGATCTTCATCCTGTGTATTCCAACTCTGGAATTCGGCCAGAAAAACAATGCTCTTGCGATCCGGAGAGAAAGCGAATGCGCCATGTGGAGATGGAAAAGAATAGTTATCGACCGGCTCATTGTTGATGTTGAATGGCCATATTTCCTTTGTCTGTACATCCAATACAGCGTGTTCATTGATCATTAATAAGCGCCCTCCATAAAGGCTATCCAGTTGATCCAGATTAGAGGTATCAAACTTTGCATAAATTTCAGAATAAGGTCCCGGCTGACCGTGATCGCTGTCAAGAAATTGCAATGATGCAAAATCATTCGACTGTTTTAAGAGTGGCTCAACGATTGGCTGACCCTCTTTCATTTGGATCAAATACAGACTCTGGCTGCCGGCGATCAGGGTTGGTTCCTTTAGATCGGTAAGCGCATAAATTCTCCAAAGAAATGGTAATCCTGTATTGGTTTGCAGAGCTCCGGGAAATTCAAGCTGTTTTCCATTGCACAATAAAGAATAGCTGACATCAGTGCGATTGCTCATGCCATTGTTTATATTAAAATACCTGGAAGAGATTGCCTTTGAGACGATTGTAAAGGGGCCATAGCTTATTCTGTTTTCAATGTCCTTATGGGCTTTTTTAAAGGCTACCATATAAATGGCCCATGCAAGAAAGGCGGCGATGGCAAGAGTGATTTTCATATTCTAAAACGGTTCGTTTTGCAATTTTGAAAAAATGATTGAAAGCTTAATCCCAAGCAAGGTCAATTCACATTTTTAAAAGTGAGAGCCATATGCTTGTGGAATTGAAACTCAAAATAGCATTCATTTTAAGAAGTAAAATTAAGTGATTCACACTAAACGGAACAAAATTTGATAACTTAATAAAGCTTAATGACTTGGAGTAGTTTTTAGAATAGAGAGGACGAACGCTTGATTCCATTTTTAAGCTTAAAACTTGATTTTAAGCTGATTTTAAGAATAATTGAACCATATCTTAATTATTTATAACAGATCTTTGCAATATGAGAATTTTAATAGTGGAAGACGAACAAGTGATATCTGCTTTTTTGAAGCAGGGATTGGAAGAAGAGTCCTACGCTGTAGATGTTGCTGAAGATGGTAATACGGGAATTTATCCAGTTACTCGATCGTCAGTTTAGGTTTATGGATATATCGCCTAATCTAAAATTCGATTATCTGATATTTATTTAGAGGCCTCATTACCGGCTAGTGCCATTGTGAAAGCAGAAGATAAATCTTACATTTTAGTAATTATGAGGTCAACCAATGAAGGGTTTAACTTTGAGAAAAAGAGGTCACTACCGGATCTGTTAACGACGGATTTGTTGAAATAAAAACTTTCAAGATTATAAAGAAAATACTAAAATACTGGTCAATGGTGTTTTTAACCTTATTGTTGAATAATGGTTTGCGCTTATTCAAGATTATGTACACAAGAAACATCAATCGACCGAATTTAAAAGGTTCAGATCTGCCAGAAAAAGTTTGCAATAATAAACAGATATAATTGTGTTAATGGATCTATAATTATGAAAATTGTCGGTGTTTTTAAGAATTTTATTCGAAACAATATCATTAAATTTGCATATTATATTCAAATCTTGGAATCTTATGTTTAATTTAAAATTCATTGTCATTGGAATTTTAGTTTTTTTAGTCAGTCTCACAGCTTGTACCAATGAGTTTGAATCAAATGGTCAGAATATATGCTTTGAAACAGATGTTTTGCCAGTACTTGTTTCTAATTGCACACAAAGTGGATGTCACAATGACATAGACAAAAATGAAAGGGCTTATATTGCGGAAGAGAATGGTGATTGGTTAAAAGCTCAGTTTCAATTTGGATTTAATCTTTCCAGAGTTTTTCAGGTAAGGTCCAGAAAGATTTGGTGATACTATTCAATTGATCCAATCTAAAATTATGGATAATGAATTCAGGACAATTTCAAGGAGAAAGAAGAGTGAAATTTTGGCTTATGAAGAAAATTAAAATACTTGATTGGACAGAAATTTTTTCGAATGTCCTTTTTTCAACAAGAGCTGCTGGAATTTATATTCTACTCTTTGCTGCAGCGATCGGTGTAGCCACATTTGTTGAGAATGATTTTGGAACCAGCGCCGCTCAAAAAGTCATTTTTAAATCAAGATGGTTTGAGTTATTGCTCGTATTATTTGGAATCTGTATACTAGTGAATATTTTTAGATACAAAATGATACCATTAAAGAAATGGGCTTCACTTACTTTTCATTCCTCGATTTTAATTATTTTAATTGGCGCCGGAGTGACCCGATATTTTGGTTATGAAGGCATGATGCATATTCGAGAAGGGGAAAATTCCAATACTTTTCTATCATCAGAAACATTTATCAATTTTCTATGGGAAGACGGCAAGCAAGTTTATGGTTGGGAGAGTCCTATTTTAATCAGCAGTCTTGGATCCAATCGATTTGAAGAAGAGTATCTTTTAGGCCGCGAATTGCTAAAAATAAGATTGAAAGAGGTAATTGCCAATCCTAAGGAATTAATTAAATCGGATCCTTCCGGACAAGCTGTTCTGAAGATTGTGATTGGAGGAGCCGGAGGTAGGGAAGAATATATTTTAAAATATGGCTCTTCCTTAAATTTAGGTCGCCTTAAATTGTCTTTTACGGATGAAAGTTTACCAGGATTTCAGTGGATTACCTTTAAAAATGATACCTTATTATTTACACCCGATAGACCTTTTACAAGGATGGTGATGGCTACTCAGAAACAAGACACACTCTTTGCTCTTGAAACCAAACCAATGAGCTTAAGATCACTGTATTCCGACGGTCAATCCAACTTTGTGGTTTCAGAATTTAACCCCTCAGCCATCGTAGAATTGGTTTCTGAAAATCGGAAAATTAAAAATGAAAGCATGGTATCTCTGCGAATGGAAGTAGAATCTGGAACAGAAACTCAAGAAATTTTATTAACGGGTCGCAAAGGAGAGGCAGGACGTCCCAAGATTTTGGACATCAAGGGCAATAAATTTTCTATTTCTTATGGTTCCAAGTTGTATCATCTTCCGTTTTCAATTGCATTGCGTGATTTTATTTTGGACAGATACCCAGGTACTGATAATCCGTCTTCATACGCCAGTGAAGTTACATTGATTGACGATCGAGAATTTGTAAAAATGGATTATCGAATTTTTATGAATAATATTCTGAGCTACGATGGTTTTCGTTTTTTTCAATCCTCCTATGATCCCGATGAAGCTGGAACTTACCTCAGTGTGAATCATGATGCTTGGGGCACTTGGATTTCATATATAGGATATGCATTGTTGACCATTGGATTGATGATGATTTTCTTTACGAAAAATACCCGATTTAAATTTTTAATGGATCGTTTGAAGCAGTATCAAAGCAATGCATTTCTTGTTTTTATTTTTACGACATTGCATATTCAGTTGAATGCCCAAAATTATCCGAAACCATCCATTAGTCCTGCACATGCTCTACTACTCGGTAAAATGATCGTACAGGATCATCAAGGCAGATTTAAGCCATTTAACACAATGAGCAATGAAGTGCTGAGAAAAATATCCAAGAAGGAAAAAATGGGTAGTCTTAGTTCTGAACAAGTTATGATTTCCATGCTCATGCATCCTGAAGAATGGGAAGCTGTACCATTAATTCATGTAGGAAAACACCCTCAAGTATTGAAGTTGCTTTCCGCGGCTGGAGGATTGATAGAATATAGAAAGTTTTTTGATGAATCTGGCCAATATAAATTGAGGGATCCTGTAAGGATTGCGCAAAATATGAATCCAAAAGATCAGGGAACCTTTGAGAAAGCAATTATTAAATTGGATGAAAAAGTCAATATCACCAATATGGTTTTTTCTGGGCGCTTATTCAGAATACTTCCATTGAGTGAGGATGACAATCATACCTGGATATCACCTGCACAAGCATCAGATATTAACGATCCGAGAGAGTTATTTGCCATGGAATTCTTCCCAAAATATTTAGCTGCATTAAGACAATCTGAAGCATCCAAAGATGATCATTTGCCGAACCAATTGCTCGAAGAATTAGGCAATTATCAAAGAAAAATTTCCTCTTCCGTATTACCAAGTAACAATCAAATAAAAGCCGAACTTTGGTTAAATAAATCAAGCGTATTTGCCAGGCTTGGAGTTGTTTTTGCCTTGGCAGGGGTTTTGATGTTGTTGATTTTTATTGCGGGTGTTTTTAACGAAAAATGGAAAAGTCCAAAGATCAGAAATGCTGCCTTTGGAATTATTGCATTGGCGTTTTTCTTTCAAACTTTGGGTTTGGCGACTAGATGGTATGTTTCAGGTCGTGCTCCATGGAGCAATGGTTATGAATCCATGATTTATATTTCATGGACTACTGTCCTTGCTGGTTTATTGTTTAGCAGAAAATCTTTGGGAGGATTAACCGCCACTTGCATTTTAGCAGCCACCGTTCTATTGGTGGCAGGCATGAGTTGGTTGGATCCGGAGATCACACCCCTGGTTCCTGTTTTGAAATCCTACTGGTTGACGATCCATGTATCATTGGAAGCAGGAAGTTATGGTTTTCTAATGCTTGGAGCGGTCATTGGCATGCTTAATTTATTACTTATCAGCATCAGCAGGAAATCAAATATTGCGCGCGTAGAAAGAAATATTAAAGAGTTAAGTGTGGTGAGTGAAATTACCGTCACCGGAGGATTGATTATGGTGAGCGTGGGCACATATCTTGGGGGAGTTTGGGCCAATGAATCGTGGGGTAGATATTGGGGATGGGATGCAAAGGAAACCTGGGCTTTGGTTACCATCTTAGTCTATGCATTTATACTTCACATGAGATTTATACCCGGACTCAAAAGTTTGTTTGCCTATAATTTTGCAAGTCTTTTTGGATTTGCTACAGTGATCATGACTTATTATGGTGTCAACTATTATCTCTCCGGTTTACATTCTTATGCTGCAGGAGATCCGGTTCCAATTCCACCACAAGTCTATATCACTGCAATGGTTTTGGCAATGTTGAGTATAGTTTCATTTATCCAATATAGAAGGATTTACAAACAAGGAATTTTCTTACGATAATTTTCTATTCTACAAGTGTAGCCTTTTCCATAATGATGGCATATTTATATCCCGCGCCGAAATCCTTGTTCAACTGAATGATTCCTTTAAAACTTACTTCATCTCCGATTCGAATATTTTCCTGGGAGGTAATGGTTAGATCCACATTTTTATTAGAATCTTTACTGCCATCTTGAATATGATACCAATTCATTCCCATAATTTGATAATTGGCTTTAACACACTTACCATAGACGATCACTTCTTTTCCTTCATATTTTGATTTGTTTGCAATAAGCGACTTGAGGGAAATGGCGTCCGGGGATTTCTCCGAAACAGATTTTGCATCGACAGCTTCATTTTTCGAATCGGATTGCATTTTATTTTCTGAATTCAAGCTGCCTCCCGGATGTTCCTTGGCGTTGACAATACTTGATACCAATAAAATCTCATCAAATACTTTATCCAATTCCTGACTTTGAAATTGAGTTTTTCTAAGACCTCCTCTAAAAAAATAAGTATCCCCTACGACCAGATCCTGCCTGGAAACTGCAATCCAGGAATCTTTACCATTTTCAGTGACCAATGCATAGCTATAACGTTCTGTGTGTAAGGTCTCTTTAACAATGACTTGATGAAATTCACTGGGTGAACCTAGATTTTGTGTTACATTTTGTTCTTTGACTTCCGCTGTTTTTTGTTCCAGTGGACTAATCACTTTAGGACCACTGTCACATGAGCATATAAAAACTGTACTTAAAATGAGTATTAATTGCTTGTACATAATTATTTTTTATATTTAGAGGTATTGGATTTTATCCTTTTCTGTAAGGTTACAAAATATCTGTGATAAGGACTAATTTTGCTGATACCTGACTCCAGATTTAACATTAACAGGATGGTTTTGGAAATGTTTATTTGAGTTTGAATCCCTATGATATGTTGTTGAAGCTTTAGTTCATTGGTAAGATATTGATAATCTGCAAATCTATAATTCAACTCAAGGTTTACTTTTGATTTTAAAAAATCCCGATACATTCTGGCACTCAGAATATTTCCATTCAGATATATTGTAGTTAGCTTATTAAAACTTGCATTAAAATTACTATAAATGAATGGAATTCTTTGCAAACTTAGACTAAAAGTATAATTGGTAGAATGGTCCGAAGCACCCTGATATCTATAAAAAATACTCCCTGATAAATTTACTTTTCTGATAGGGGAATAATTGGCTTGTAATCTTATTCCCTGTCTGGTCGCTTCTGAAAGTAATTGATCTACACGATTTGGAAATGATTCATAGAAAACAATGTTTCTGCGATTGTCATAAGAACCCTGGACATTCAATTTTTTAGAAAATTTGTATCGTGCACTAAAATACATTCCAGTCAATCTAAAATCTGTTTTTGTTGATTCTAAGGATCTGTGAAACAAATCAAATTCCGTGGAAAAGAAAATATCAACAGATGAAAGTGGGTTGCTTGAATGCTGGAAGTAAGCAAATCGTCTGTCTGTTTTATCAAAGTACCATTGTTGTGCAATGGCCAAAGAATTTTGCATTACTCCATTTCTTCCATTTCTTGAATGATTGATAAAAATTCCTACCTGTGGAAGATGAATGTCAAATGTGTAGTTTGATAAATCGGGTCTTGTCCCCGCTATGATTCCTCCCGTCCAACTTCGGTGATTGTATTCCAATTGGAAGCCATCCGCTGCGCCCATATTGGATAAGTATGGATTTATTCTACGCCCAAACCAGGCCAAGTAGTTTTTTCCCAAATGATAGGATAAAGACAAGGTATATACTTTTAAATCATTGGATAAAGGACCAGTCCTTTGCTCTATACCATAACGATACCGATAAGTAATGTAACTTTGAATAGAGAGTGGTGAACCGGAAATATTTTGAATGTTGAAATGACTTGACAGGCGCATTCTTCCAAAGCGATTTGATTCCCCCGGATTTAAATCACCATTGTTGGAAATCGAAAATCGGCCATTGACCAATTGTTTTACACGTTTACTTTTTACAATCGGTTCGGGTGCAATAGCAATGCTATCTTCAGGAATTGCAATAACAGGATTAACTGTTTCTAATGGTTCCGCAGGAATCGTTTTCTTTATAAATTCTATCTTCAAATGGTAAACGGAATCTCCTTTCTGAATTCCACTTTTATTTAATCTAACACAAACCGTGGAGCTGCTAGATTTTTGTTGAACCAACAGTATAGGTATATATTCACTTCCCACTTTCAAGTAAAGACTATCACCAATTGTAATGGATCCTGTGGACTTAAATTTTGTATAAACATGAGATTCATTGGTATAGGAAACAATGGATGGGATAAAGCTGGTGTCTGATTGAGCTTTAATTTTGAAATGGATCCAACTCAATGCCAATAAAATAAATACAAATCTATTCATACAAAGCATTAATCCTCACCGTCAGGATGACAAGAATAACAGGCGTTGCTGTTGTATGAATAATTGTTGACTCCATTGTGGTCTGAGTCCGTTTCATTTTTTGGATGACAGGTCAGGCATTGGAAAATGCTATAATTATTAGGATTGGGGTGACATTCGTTGCAAGTGTTCCACTCATTTTCGTGCTTTCCACTGTAAATTGGAAAATGCAGCACGTCGTGGTCAAAAGTTGACGGAACCCATGCATTTTGACTGTGACAATTTGTGCAGCTGGTTGGAAATTGCGCAGATTGATGGTCCGGATTGGTTGTATTGTTATAATCGTTTTGGTGGCATCCATAACAGGTATTCGGCGTATTGTTATAATTACCCATGTGGCAAGTAAAACAATCATTTGCTATTTGAGCGTGTGCTCCCAAAAGTGGATAATAATTGTCATGAATACCAAATCCTGCGGGTGCCCATCCCGGTGCAGTCGTGTGACAGCTTGCACAATCCGTTGGAATATTTAATGCACTGTGATTGGGATTGGCTGATGAATTGTAATCAGCTTGATGGCATCCTACACAAGTATTTGGAGTTGTGCTGTAATTTCCATTATGGCAAACATTACAATTATTTCGGATGGTGTTGTGTGCACCATCCAGCACATAATACTGATCATGTATATCAAATCCTGCAGGTGCCCAGCCCGGTGCAGTCGTGTGACAGCTTGCACAATCTGCAGGAATATTTAAAGAATTGTGATTTGGATTGACAGAAGAATTGTAATCAGATTGATGACATCCTACACAAGTGTTCGGTGTATTGCTGTAATTTCCATTATGGCAGGCCATACAATTGTTTCTGATTGGATCATGTGCCCCATCCAATACATAATATTGATCGTGGTTGTCAAATCTTGCAGGCATCCAATTTGGAGCAGTCGTATGACAACCAATACAATCTGTAGAAAGATTGAGATGATTGTGATTGGGATTTTGGCTATTGTTATAATCGCTTTGATGACAAGCCACACATTCTAACGGAGTATTCTTAAAACCGTTTTGATGACATTCAATGCAATCTACATTGGTATGGGCTCCTGTCAATGGAAACCTACTTGCATTGTGGTCAAAGGACATGTTCTTTTCACCGGTGGGATGACAAGCAAAACATGCATTGGATTGATAAACATATCCTCCAATACCAACATGCTTGTCATCAGTTTCAGGATTTAAATGACAAGCTGTACAGGTAAAAACTTTGAAATCTGTAGGGTTGGTATGGCAATCTACGCATTCGTCCCATTCATTTTTATGTTTGCCGGAATAAATTGGGAAATACATTGCATCATGCATAAAATTGGAAGGCACCCAAGCACTTTCTGTATGACAAGCTGCACAATCGGTTGGAAAGCCAGCGTTGCCATGATTTGGATTCGTGGTCTGATTAAATTCAGATTGATGACATCCTACACAGGTATTGGGAGTATTGCTGTATCCATTCTGATGGCACTTTATGCATTCTGTCGCGATGTCTTTGTGTTTTCCAAGCAATGGATAAAATTGATCATGAATGTCAAAACGAGCTGGCATCCAAGCTGGAGCGGTGCTGTGACATGATACACAATCATTGGAAAGCATCAAATTTTGATGGTTTGGTTCCAACGCAGTATTATAATCTTCTTGATGGCAACCCACACAGGTATTTGGAGTATTTGAATAGCCATTGGCATGACATCTTTTACAATCCTGGGAAATATTTAAATGTGCACCATCTAATACATAATATTGATCATGTACATCAAATCTGGCTGGAGTCCAGCCCGGATTGGTAGAATGGCAGGATACACAATCTGTTGATAGTCCTATATTTTTATGATCCGGGTCTTTGCTTTGATCAAAATCCAATTGATGACAATCCACACAAATTTGGGATGTGCCCTTGAATCCATTTTGATGGCATTCCAGACAATTTGTCTGTAAATGAGCACCGGTTAGCGGAAATTGGGTCGTGTTATGATCAAATCTGACGTCTGCATCACCCGTCGGGTGACATGCCAAACAAGCCTGATCCTGATAAACATAAGCGCCGACACCCAAATGAGCTTCATCGGTTTCAGGGTTGGAATGACAGATGATACAACTGGTCACTGAATAGTTGTTGGGATTAATATGGCATTCCACACACTTTGACCATACATCTTTGTGCTTCCCACTGTACACTGGGAAGTGTTTGCCATCATGGTCAAAGAATGCAGGAACCCATGCATTTTCATTATGACATTCTTTACAATCAGTGGGGAATTGTGCGAGTTGATGATTTGGATTTTGAGAATTCGAATATTCCGTTTGATGACAACCAATGCAGGTATTTGGAGTATTGTTAAATCCTGAAACATGGCAGGTCTTACAATCCTGAGAAATCAATTGATGTGCACCATTCAATACATAAAACTGATCGTGAATTTCAAATCTAGCGGGTGCCCAGCCCGGAGCAGTGGTATGGCATGAGACACAATCAGTCGACAAATTAAGATTGTTGTGATTGGGATCAATGGATTGATTGAACTCATTCTGATGGCAATCAACACAAACCGAAGAAGTGCCTTTAAACCCATTGGAGTGACACTCCAGACAGTCGGCCTGCAGATGCGCACCTGTCAATGGAAACAAAGTATTGTTGTGATCGAATTTAAAATCTGCATCACCAGTAGGGTGACAAGCAAAACAGGCTTGATCCTGATAGCTGTATCCGCCAACGCCCTGATGTTCTTCATCTGTTTCGGGATTTTGGTGGCAAACAGTACAACTAAATTTTTTGAGATCGCCTGGTGTGGTATGACAATCGAGACATTGGGCCCATTCTCCTTTATGCTTACCTGAGTATATGGGAAAATGTCTTCCGTCATGGTCAAAACTGGAAGGAACCCAACTGGATTGTGAATGACAGATAATGCAATCCGTGGAGAATCCATTTGTTTTGTGGTCTGGATCGCCGGTCATATTGTAGTCATCGGTATGACAGGCAAAACAAGTATTGGGAGTATTGTTATAATTTCCCTGATGGCATTGTAGGCATTGATTGGAAATAATTTGATGGGCTCCTTCCAAAACATAGTATTGATTATGAATGTCAAATTTAGCGGGTGACCAGCCAGGATCTGTGGTATGACAAATTTTACAATCCTGGTCTAAGTTTAATCGAGTATGAGATGGATTTATGGAATTCTTAAAATCGGCATCATGACAAGCGATGCATTGGGTGGGTGTCCCAGTAAATCCATTGGCATGACATTCTAAGCAATCTGCATTTCTGTGTGCTCCTGTCAATGGGAAAGCAGTGGCATCATGGTTAAACACTTCTGAGGCATCTCCTGTCGGATGGCAAGCCAGACATGCCTGATCCTGGTATTGATAGGCATTTACAGAGCTATGCTCTTCGTCCGTTTCCGGATTGGTGTGGCAACTTGTGCAGGTAAAACTTTGAAAATTGGAAGGGTTGTTGTGACAATTCACACAAGAAGTCCATACCTTTTGGTGTTTTCCTGAATAGATAGGAAACAAGACATCGTGCTCCGCAAATTGGGCAGGCCTCCATCCTGGATTTAGATTATGGCATTTTGCACAATCATTTGAAATCCCAGCGACCCTGTGATTTGGTTCGAGACTGGATTCAAAATCTTTTTGGTGACAGTCAAAACAGTTTTTTGAAATGTCTGAAAAAATTTCTGATTTATGACAATCCACACAACTGGGTTGAGAATGTGCATCGACCAGTGGAAAAAAGTCGTGGTTGACCCTATCAGTCTCCCATTCATCTCCAAAGATGGAATGACAACTCGAACAATCTTCCGAAAATCCATTTTTCTTATGATTGGGATTTGTGGTGCTTTCAAAGTCAGTTCTGTGGCACTCTATACACTCCAATCCCACAGGACCAAATCTAAGATTGGTCTCAGATTTGTGGCAAAGATCACAATCGATTTTGCTGTGTACTCCAATCAATGGAAAATTGGCTCTTTCATGAAGCCCTGAAACATCATCAACCAACCATGAATTGGAATTGTGACATCGATTACAAGATTGACCCACTGTATTCTGATGAATATCGGTGTGGCAGGAATTGCAATCCGGTTTTGACTTGTCAAAACTAAGATCTGTATGGCAGGAACGACACTCTACAACGCTGTGTTGACCATTTAAAGCAAATCCGGTGCTGTCATGAGAGAAAACAGAAGTTTTCGAATCAAAATCCCATGAATCAGGACGGTGGCATGAGGCGCAATCAATCTTAAGTTCTGGACCGTGGGGAGACTGCGCATAGGCGTAACTAATTGAAAGTAAAATGAATACTACCTGTGACAATCTATACAGGCAAGCTTTCCATTTTTGTACAGCACAAAAGACACGTTGTCCTTTATAATCGTCTCGTGACATTGGCCACAAGATACGGTTAAATGCTTCCCTTCCAATGGAAATTTTGTTTTTTCCTGATGGGAAAATGCTTTTGTATCCCAGGAATTATTGTGATGACAATACTTACAATCGGTTTTTTCTCCAAATTGACCTCCATGGGGTTCTTGATGACAAGCGTAGCACTCTTTGGTGAGATTCTTAAAGACTTGATTTTTAATAGGATCCATGCCCTTTCCAAAATGACAATTCCTGCAATTGATCTCAGTATGCTTTCCCTCCAGCTCAAATTCGGTATTTTGATGGTCAAAATCAACCTGACTCCAGGAATTTTCGGTATGACATTTTTCACAGGTCTGGTTGGGGTAAAAAGATGGATCCAGAAAGCCCTCGTGAATATCCAAATGACAATCCACACATTTTTGACCTATGTTTTTGAATTTCCATTGATTGCTTTCTTTCAGATGACAGGCAAAACAGGGAGTTGCTTCATGAGCTCCTTTTAAAGGAAACTTGCCAAGATTGTGATCAGAAATTAAATAGCTGGATTCAGAAAATCCTTTGGTGGAATGACATTTTTTGCAGTCAGGATCGGTGGGTTTGTTGCCAAATTCTCCTTTGTGGTAATCCAGATGACAATTCTTACACAATTCATGTAAAATGGGATCTGTCATTTTACCGGATTTATGACAAAGACGGCAATCCAAGTTTTGATGTTTGTTTTCCAAAGGAAATCCTGTGGCATCGTGGTTAAAATCTTTGTCTATTTTTTTAACAGTAAAACTTTCCTGATGGTGACATTGCTTGCAATCCAGGCCAAAACGACCCTCGTGCGGGTCTTTATGACATTCCTGACAACTTATTGATTCTATATTTTTGAATTCATAAAATTTTCTGGATGGCTGATGTCGATTGTCGTGACATTGATTGCAATGAATTGATCTGTGCTTTCCTTCTAAAGCATAACCAGTCAATGAGTGGTTAAACCCATCCCCTTTTTTGATTTGCTTAAAATGATCTTCTGAATGACAAACCTTGCAATTTTGACCATAAGAATTGCGGTGTGGATCTTGATGACAACTCCCACAATTTTTAAACTCCAATCCCTTATAAATAGCCAATTGCTTTCCGTCAACTGTTTCTGATTTATGGCAACTTCTACAATCCAATTTTTGATGCGCACCCAATAAAGGAAATCCGGTTTTCTGGTGGTTAAATTTGTTGGCGGACTTCCAACTCCCAAAGTCGTGACAGCTAGCACAATTTTGAGACATGTTCTTTTGGTGGTAAAGCTCATGGCATGTTATACATTTTGGATCCAATCCCAGATAGGTGGTTGGAAGTTTACGGATGCTTGGTTCTGCAATATGATCAGGGTTATGGCATTTTCTGCAATCAATGCCTTTATGACCTCCCGATAATTCATATCCTGAGAGCTTATGGTCGAAAGTATTTTTATCAATTCTGACGGCCTCAAATTTAAGACCGTGATGTTCGCTATGGCAAGAAATGCATTCTTTGTTTTTTACAGCCACTGAACTGTGATAACCTTTATTAGAAGAAATTCTATTCTGGAGTATTTTATGACAATCCAGACATTTTTGTTCAGAAATTTTTTCTCCGAGATTGTGGCATTGGGTACAATTGCCCACACCTTCAAGATGGCTGTGTGCCTTACTCAATTTTCCCGGAGAAATTTGGGCCATGCAAATACTAAAATCTAAAAATAGAAGAAAGAAGATCCATTTTTTTAGAGGAACATTGTATATTTTATTTTGAGTTAGATACATTATTTTTTATGGGATCTGACCGTATAACCAAATCTTTTGGTGATTTGAATACCTGTTTTTTGTAAAAATTCGGTGGGCAATTCCCCACCCGCAAAGATATACACTAAATCATTGGTTAATTCAAAAGGTTCTTCAGAATCTGAATTCTTGATGATAACCTTGTTTTCTAAAATCTCCAGAACATTCGATTGCATTAAAAGCTTTATCCTATTTTCTGTTGCGGCCTTTTGGATATTGGAAGAATTTTCAGGTTTTAGTCGTCCAAATTTTTCTCCCCTATAAGAAAGATGCACCTGATTCTGTTCTGATAAAAGCAATGCACTTTCTATGGCGGAATCTCCACCACCCACCACCAAAACTTGCTGATCTTTGATAAGTTCGGGTTCTAGAAGTCTGTATGCAACTTTTTCCCGCTGTTCACCCGGAACTCCAAGTTTTCTAGGTGATCCCCTTCGACCAATCGCAATCAAAACACTATGACTGGTATATGCATTTCCATTTCTATCTTTAATTTCAAAACCCTCTGGAATAGCAGTAATCTGTTCTACTTTTGTATTTTCTTGGATTGTAATGTGGTGTTTGGAGATGACATCAAACCATATATTGAGGAGTTCGGACTTATTGGTTCGTACCAATTTAACTTTTCCATACAAGGGTAAATCCATTGGCGCCGTCATCACTACTTTTGCTCTGGGAAAATTAAAAACAGTACCGCCAAGACTATCCTGTTCCAAGGTGATGCATTTTAAGCCATCTTTTTTAGCTTGCAATGAAGCAGAAATTCCTGCAGGACCTGCCCCTATGATAATAACATCATATTGATTGGAATGATTGGCTGTAATACTTGCAGTAATATTTTGCATGGCTTGTTTACCTTGCTCTACACTATTTTTAATAAGACCCATTCCACCAAGTTCACCTGCTATATACACTCCTTTAACATTGGTTTCATAGGTTTGACTGACATGGGGTAAATCCACTCCTCTTTTTTCAGTGCCAATTCTAAGACTGATCGCTTCAACCGGACAAGCATGGAAGCATGCTCCGTGGCCCACACAATGTGTGGCATTGACCAATGTTGCTTTACCATCCTTTAAACCCAATACATCTTGTTCCGGGCAAGCTTTGATGCATGCAGTACTGCCAATACAGGTATCAAGATCAATCACAGGATGTAAGGAAATGGGTTCATGAATCCCAAACTCAATGGCTTTTGTTATTTTTTCTTCTACCTTTTTTTGTTTTTTAGAAATATTATAGAGATAAATAAAAAAAACCAGCCCAATGACCAAAAAAGTGAAAATATAAATGAGTAGTTCGATATTCATTGATTGTTGATTAGAATATCCATGTATAACCAAAAGTTACCGCCACAATTACATGCACTACCATGATTAAAAGCATTATGATGGCAAATGGTAAATGAGCCACATGCCAATAGCGAAACAATCTTTGCATTAAGGATAAATATTCTATCCGTCTTTGAATGGTATATTCTCTCCTGGAAAGTTGTATAATATTTTTACGGTCTTTTGACGCAATCCCTAATTCAGATAATCCGGTTCTAATTCGATTTATTCTTTTTTGGTCCGCCCAAAATCTTCTAAAAAAACCTCCAATGGTCTGTTTTTTCTCAGATGGACTGTTATTTCCCTCGATGATGTTTAAAAGTTTGGATTTATTTTCTTCCAATACAATTTGCGATTGTAATTTTTCCTGGATTTGTGATTTAATATTCTGAATTTCTTGTATATTCAATTCTCTTCCTTGGATGGTGCGGGGAATTTGTTTGTATATAAAACGACCGATGACACCACTCAAAACGACTGCCACCATACTCCAAAAACTGATAGAAACAATGCCACCAAATTTAAAAGCCGTGTGAAATAAAATCAAGATTGGTCCTAGAACACACAAGAAGATGTGAAATTCCAACCAATATTTTAACACTCCAACGCGTGCCAATCGTTTAGACCTTTTTCGGATCATGTAACCAAATACACCAATCAAAATTAAAATCGTACCGACAATGCCATAACCATGACCTGCCAATCCGCTCGGTTTAAGATGGTCATGTTTGTCATGATAGAATCGCTCTTCGAGAGGTGTGAAGTAATAACTGTAACCATCATAAATCAAATATAAAGTAACCGCTAATGTTATGGATATCAGTGTGTTAATATATATTTTATGTGTTTTTTCCGTCATTTCCTAAGAAAAGCAAAGTTAAGGACTTTTAAAATCAAGACCTGCTGTTTGTTTCATAAAATTATCCCAAAGGTCTAAGTTTTCATTTTTGAATTCAGGGTGTAGATTCCTATTTTAAGAATCTTTTATGATTTGGGATTAATCCATGTTATCAACCATTTCGTCAAACTCGCAAAACATAAAATATGAAGAAAATTTTTTTTGCTTTTGCAATCATTGTTTCGATGAATTTAGCAGTTTTTGGACAAATGCGAGTTGGCTTATCGTTCGGCCCTTCCATGAGCAATATGACCATTGACGGAGCTGAGAGTCTGATCCAGTCTCCTGAAATGTATGTTGGCGTACGCACCGGAGCAACAACTTCGTACCAGTTTTCCGATCTTTTTTCTTTGCAATCCGGTGTATTCTATCACCGTACTGGTTTTCAGGTAAACGAAAGCATCGGATTGGATGTCTTTAATCAAGACATCCCTGTTGGCTTGAAAGCCATTACACAATTGCATTTTTTGGAAATACCTGTGTTGGCAAGATTAAAAGTTGGAACTGAAAAAGTAAAATGGTTTCTTGAAGGAGGACCGCAATTGTCCTATGCCTTGGATGGAGAAGTCCGAACACGGGCCAGTTTTTTGGTGGACTTTAATCTTGGAAGATATGACATCAATATGGCCAATTCAAATTTCAGAAGAGTAGAATGGACAGGTGTTGTAGGTACCGGTTTAGACATAGGTTTAAATAGCCATTTAAATCTAGAATTAAGCGCTCAATACATGCATGGATTTACCGATTTAACAGAAGAACCCATAGTGGACATTCGCACCAAAAGAAGGGCAGGAGCTATAACTGCTGGATTGAAATATCAGTTTTAAGTTACCTATGGTTTATTTATTACTTGAAGACCGAAGTACTTACTTCGGTCTTTATTACTTTAATTTCCATGGCATTATTCTATCTAATATTGTTTTTATATAGAAATCAAAATTATTCATATTACATATACTGATCTTAAATAGGACTTTTCTTACTATTCATTAAACCAAACATCATCAATAGGGCGGATAAAATGATTACCTGAAGAATCAAAGATTTATTAACGATTCCAATACTTGATTCAATCGGAATGCTGATAAAGAGTAGGATTGTGATTAAACCTCGTGGAGCAATGTAAAGTAGCGGTCGTAACGATATTGAAAATATTTTTAGAAAAATTGCACGAATTAAAAAAATGGATGCTGTGATAGCCAAAGCCCACGGAATCGTTTGACTGTTCAGGATTTCTGCGATATCCATAAGGTAACCAAACAATAGAAAAAATAGGGATCTAATTGAAAATGCTATTTCTCCTAACAATTCTTTGAATTTAATAATTTCTTTATTAAAATTAATCGGATGGAAATGCTCCATAAACTTATATTGCCTAAGTTCATCAATATTCCCAAGAAACAATCCAAAGATCAATATGAACAACAAGGAAGGTAGATGATAGACTTTCGAAATGGCGTATATCAGAATAACTAAAAGCAGAATTGGTGTAAATTTTATATGATGATTGATCCTTTGAAGTAAATAAGCCAATGCCATGGTAGAAAGAAATGAGATCAAAAGGATCAATAATAATTCTATTGTAAAATGCCATATCGAAATCATTCCAAAGTCATGGTGATACAAAAGAAAATTGAAAATAATAACACCAAAAATGTCAGACAAACTACTTTCATAAGTGATAAATTCTTTGTCTTTTAAGATTAAATTTGCAGCACTTGGAATTGCAATGGCACTACTAATAATTGCAAATGGAATGGCATTGATCAATCCTGTTTTCAGATTGACATCTCCAAAATGTGAAAAAGCAAAACCAAAAGCAAAGGAAATGATCAACATTGGAATTAATGCGATGATTGAAGATTGAAGGATTGTTTTTTTCTTAGATGAATTTAGCTCGAGTTCAAGAGCTCCTTCCAAAACAATTAGGATAAGTCCAATGGTTCCTAGTACAGGAAGTACATCATCGAGAGGTGGTAATTCCAAATGAAGAAAAAGACAAATTTGCTTGACTACAAAACCAAGCAACAAAAGCAGGATAACAGTTGGAATTCTTGTTTTATTAGATGATATGTCAAATACGTAGGCCAACAGCAATAAACTGCAAATAGAAATTATAATGGCGGTAGTCACAAGTATTATTTTGGTTATGCTTTAAAATAAGGCAAAAGTAAATCTTCAAACTGGAAAAATCCAGAATCATGAGATTTCAAGTTTTGAGCTGCGAATACAACTCCATTTCCAAATGCTTCTCTAGAAATGCTCTCATGAATCAAGCGAACTGTTTGAAATGGGAATCCAAAAATGATTTCATGTTTTCCAACAATTCCTCCTGCACGAACAGTATTGATACTGTCCATATTTAGTTCCAGCGCTTCAGCTATCTTAATGGCTGTACCCGATATGCCTTCTTTTCCTTTAAAATGCTCTTCAACTACTACTATATCAACCGATGGCGCAATTTTTTTTAAAAATTTTGATGCAAAAAGAAGATAGTTGACACCCAGTGTAATATTCGGAGACCAAAACACGGTCGTAGATAAGGAAAGTGTTTTTAATAAATCGATTTCTTCTTTTTGATAATGTGAAATAGCGGATATAATTTTAATTTTTCGATTGGCTGCTTCTGTTCCGTATAGGTAAATTCCTGAATTAGAAGAGAAATCTATAATGACTTCAACAGGGTGATTGTCCAAAATTTCTTCAATCGTATGCGAACCACTAGAATAAATCAGACCCGGCTCGTCAGATTCAATACCTAAATATTCAGCAACATTGCGATTATCCAATATTTTTTTTCTTCTGACAACCCACTCGAGTGATAATTCTTTGTTTTGAAGTAGAACAGAAGCTACCGCCTTCCCTGTTTTACCAAAACCAATGAGTCCTATTTTCATCTTAATAAATTTAGTTTGTAAATTTTGCACTAAATTAGGGGGACTGCAGGTGTATTTTTGCAAAGATACTAAATTTTATAATAATGAGTAAGATGCTTTCTTTAAATTTTATCAAGTTGACTTATAGTGAATTCATTCTTTTGGTCACCTGTATTCAACGTACTGGCTGGTTCAAACAGCATCAGGTAAACTTCATTTTCAGCAACAGGTTTGTGTTCTGTTCCTCTTGGTACTATGACAATTTCATTTTCGTGAAGTGTTATCGAGTGATCCCTGAATTCGATCTTTAATGTTCCTTTTAGAATATAAAATAACTCGTCTTCATTGTCGTGTTTATGCCAGACAAATTCACCTTTCAATTTAGCGATTTTGACACATTGACCGTTTAGCTCGCCAACAATTTTTGGTGACCAATACTCTTCAAATTGGGAGAATTTATTTCCAATATTTACTTTTTGTATCATTTTGATCTATTTTACGTCAGTTGATTACTTATAGAAACACTATCTTGAATAAAATCCGCTTAATTACTTTGGAAGGTATAACTTTATTTTTTTAGGGTCCATGGAAAGACTGTCGAGATGTCCCATTTTTTTAAAATCTTTGGAAATGACATGAACGTGGATAAAGCTGTCGTGATGTGTAAAGATGGACTGATGGTGCTTCGAAAAGAATCCAATCATTTCTACGGGTTCGCTATTAAAATTAAAGTAGATTTTGCTCTTGTGTACATCATCGGGCGATTGTACTTTCAATCCTTTTTTTAAGCGGACAATATGATACATTGCGTGTTGCACTTCACCAGTCATCTTAAAGGGAAAGGGATTTGAATGGTCATTAGCAATGGATTCCAGAAATTTCTCCAACTGATGTAAATTAACAACACCATCCGGAATTGCTATATCCTGCCATCCTTCTACCCGTGCATACACAAAAAATGGGGCTCCGAAATTAAATCCCTCTCTCACAACGATTAATGAGTCTTCCATTACAATCGAGGTATAACATTTACCATCCAATATGGTAATCTCGCCTTGCAGAAATTCCAAAGGACCAAGACCATAAAGATTATTTTTATCATCCATCGAATCCAAATAAATGGTTGGATGAAGTTTTCCTTGCCACATGACATTTTTCATTGCACCGACTGCATGGACGATTGGTCTTGTCAATTGTGCATGGGTATATTGGGAATAAAAAAGAATGCCAAAAATGAGGATATGCCCCAATGCGACGCCTGATTTATTTAAACTCATTTTTCTGGATCTATTGGGTGGAAAAATCATTTGTAAGATATGATCGATGCCATTGGAATTTGAATTTATTCCTCGCTTGGTATTGAAATGGCATCCATTTTCCATAATTCATTTTCCCTGGACAAAGCAATCAGATAATTCCAGTTTCCTCTGATCCGGACAAGGGATCTATTTTCCTGCAACTCTATTATTGATAATTCTAGGGAATCTATGGCTTGAAAAATCAGCTCAGGTTCCTGCGAAAGTAGCACCAGATCATGGTCAAATCCCTCTGGTGGTCCTTCGTCCTGTGGATTTATCTGATATCTTTGCTGCCATTCTATAAAATATTCCTTCCAACTTTCGAGGAAAGTATCTGAAACCATCTCACTGCTCTTTAGAAAATCGAGGAATGCCATACATTGGTCCATCTTTACCGTATAGTTTCCACTTTGATCCACCAACTGGAAGGAGCTTGCTTTTTTGTAATTTTGTGCATACCATTTCAAAAAATTCCGCACCTGCCATATTGCCTGGATACTGTCCTCCGCGCTGAATTCCATTTGTTCAGCATGATGGGCTTTTGTTCTTCCCTCCGGATGCTTGCAATGAAATAAGACTCCTGCCAACAAAGCAAACATTACCATTTGAATCGTTCCGTTTTTCATTCGCTTGCGAAGATAATTTCGGTTCATGTGCAAATTTATTTGATTTGGAACAAATCTCTGCTGAAAGTTTATTTGCTCCAAATCATTATGAGCCTCAAATATTTGACCCCACCATTAAACTTCATATCCTTCTGTTTATTAGCTACAATTTGTCCTCATTTATCTACAATTGGTTCCAGTTTATGACAATTCATCGGATTAAAAGCCACCGCAATGCCTGGTTCTATCTATCTTTGGGCGATGCCAGTCAAAAGATATAGCAAGAAGGAACCTTTGGTGTTTATTTGGATCATGGTCCCTTATATCTTCTTTATGAATTGGCTCATTTTTGGAAATTGTATTTTTACCAATTGGATTGAACATGTCTCTTCATTTTTTATCAGTGGACTTTATTTTGTCCTGGTATATGGCGTGTTTGGTTCTGTTGCAGTGATCATTCAAAGACGATTTCCGGCTGCGGGGGATCTTTTTCTTCGTGTCAGAATCATGTTGCCGGTCTTTTATATGATGAATGTTGTGGCTGTTTCTGCAGTTTTTGGACTCTATTCCTATTTTAATATATTGAATTGCACGCCCCTATTCAGCCATTTATGGTGGACCATTCTCTACGCATGCATTATGAGTACGGTGATCACCTTCATCAATGAAGGTTTGTCCAACTGGGAGAAGTGGAAGAATAGTCTTTCCGAAGGAGAGAGATTAAAAAATGCTTACCGCCGAACCAAGTTATTGGGTTTGAAAGGTCAGATCAATCCTCATTTTTTGTTCAATTGTTTTAACACTTTGTCGGGTCTCATTGCCGTGGATGAAGAGAAGGCCGAGCAGTTTCTGGACGACATGACCCTTGTGCACCGTTATCTCTTGAGAAACGAGGATGATTATTTGGTCGAATTGAAGGATGAACTCCGATTTGCAAAAGCCTATTTAAGATTGACCTGTGCCCGTTTCGGCGATTCGGTAAAATGCGATTTTTCAATTGAGGATGAAAAATTGAATCACAGGATTCCACCCTTGAGTCTTCATGTTTTGCTTGAGTATATAATTTATACCAATGCGATGAGCAAAGAAAGCCCGATTGAAATAAAAATGGAAACGAGAGATCTCACCTTGGTCGTTCAACACAACATCCAGTTAAAAACCATTGTGCGAAGTTTGGATCTGAACGATGGTTTGGACAATCTGGTGGAGAAATTTAAATTGCTGCATGGTCAGGAAATGCAAATCATGGAGAGTTCTGATCGGAGAGAGATCGTATTGCCCTTGTTTGAGCCTAAAAACATGAAAGCATGACAATTCCAGTACCACCAAGATACCAATACATTGGATTTCTCTCGTCGATGCCGGTCATTTGCTTTTTTCTGAGTTATATATTGTACGACAAACGCGTTTTTACAGATTGGGAAATCTGGGCGGCTGCATTCCCCTTGCTGTACGCCATTGGTTATGTATCCTGGAGAACCCACTACATTTATGACCATTTCATCCACTCCAAATTTCCATCCCTGGATGAGACGCGCAAACGGGTTTTATATATCATTCCAATCAACTTGTTTGTGATGACTCCATCCGTGTTGTTCATTTTTTTTATTTTTGATTATTTTAATATACTGGGATATCAGATTCAAGAAAATGATCTTTTGTATGGTTATTTGGCAGGATTGGGAGTCAATATTGTATTTGAATCCTTGTGGGAAGTAATCTACATAATCGATAAATACAAGGAGTCCGCAGCGGAAGCAGCGCTGATTGAACAGATGCAATTGAGGCAAGAGTTTGATCGATTGAAAGAAAAAGTCAATCCCCATTTTTTATTCAATAGTTTTAATACTTTGTCTTCCTTAATCGTTACGGACAAAGATCTTGCAGAAAAATTTCTGGATGAATTGAGCAAGGTGTATAGATATTTATTGAGGAACAATGAAACCGGTATGAGCACTTTGGGTCAGGAGATGAAATTCATTGATTCGTATGCGACCTTATTGACCACACGCTATGGAGAGGGTTTTCGGTTGATCAGGAAGATTGAGCCAAGCAAGCTCGAAAAAGAAATCCCGACCCTTAGCTTACAGCTATTGGTCGAGAATGCGGTAAAGCACAATGTGGTCAGCAAGGAAAAACCCCTTGAAGTGATCATAGAAACGACTGCCGATGGATATCTTAAGGTGAGCAATGCCTTGCACCCAAAGACCAGGGCAGTGGTCGATTCAACTGGAATAGGACTTTCCAATATTCGAGAGAAATACAAGTTACTGCAAAGAGAAGATGTAGAAGTAGGTGTCGTTGACCATTATTTTGTGGTTAAAATTCCCATACTCTGATGTTTGACTTAGACTCAATTTATTCATTGAATCCATCAATTGATATGAAAATAGAGCCAATTGCTCCGAAACGGATAGGTAGATTTGCCAATTGGTTAGAACTTTAAGCTAGATTTAATCTTAATAAGAACATGGAAAATTCAGAAAAAATCAAAATCTTGATCATTGAAGATGAGGAACTCGCCGTTCGCAAATTAAAGAAAACATTGGAATCCATCGATGCGAATGTTGAGATGGTAGGTTCTGCAGATAGCATTGCCTCTTCTGTGGACTGGTTGACCTCCAATCCTGCACCGGATCTGATTCTGATGGATATAGAGTTGGCGGATGGCCAGAGTTTTGAAATATTCAACCGCACAAAAGTAAGCTCACCCGTCATTTTTACGACCAGTTATGATGAGTACGCCTTAAAAGCATTCAAAGTAAACAGTGTTGATTACCTATTAAAGCCTGTTCAGAAAGATGAATTGCAAGCTGCATTGGATAAGTTTAACGAAGTTCGAAAAGTGTACAACCATCCTCCGGAAGAACACCCCGGCATCAAAGATCTCATCGCTGAAATGAAACAAACGATTTCCAGAAAAGTATATCGCAAGCGCTTTTTAGTGAAACATCAGCACAAGCTCGTTTCTGTAGAAGTTAAGGACATATCCTATTTTTTTAGCGATGACAAACTTAATTTTTTCAAGACTTTTGACGATAAGAAATATCTGATCGACTACACTTTGGATGAGATTGAGCAAATGGTGGATCCATCTGATTTTTTCAGAATCAATCGGGGATTTCTGTTAGCACCTTCCGGAATAGACCAGATTCAGGATTATTTTGGAAGCAGATTAAAACTAGTCTTAAAGCCATCCATCGATAAGGAATCCCTGGTCAGTCGCGAAAAAGTGACTGACTTCAAAACATGGCTGGGAAAATAGGACTGATTAAATTTTAGTTTAGAATATGACCCCTTACATTTTAAGGGTTTAGGAGTCTGCTGGATTTCCAATCTTTTCTTCACTCTATAGGCATCCAAGCTTTCCCAGTTGAGAGAAAAAACCTCGACTAATATTTTATAGGTAGATGAGATAGATTGATATCACAACTTCATTCGTAATTTCAAATTTAACATGTTAACAATTTGTTAACTACTTATATGATTAAAATTAGTTTGTTATTAATGCTAAATTTGACTCAAATTTTAACTTTATGAAATCCTTCTCTCCTTCTCTCCTTCTCTCCTTCTCTCCTTCTCTCCTTCTCTCCTTCTCTCCTTCTTGCTTGCGCCCATAATGACAATGGCTCAGTCGGATCCTTTATTTGAAGAAACAGTCATCGATTCTTCAAAAATGACAGAGGCCATGTATGATTGGCTGGAGCTTAGGACAGAAGATACGACCATATTATCCTGGTGTATTTCTAAAATAGAAAACTTACCCGAGTATCTGGATGACTCCGCCCATTTTTACCTTTATGTGGACGGATTTGTGGATTCTGTATTGATTGAACCCACCGATTACCAGTACACCAATGATTACACTTACAGCTATACAGGACAGATGGTGGGGGAAGAAGGCTGGGTCAGTTTTGTATCGTCTGACTCCATGAAAACAGCCCTGATCTATTACGGAGGGGAATACATGGAATATATCCCGTTTTTGAGAAATACAAATTTGTGCTTGAAATATGACAATATCCGATATGATTCCACCTTGTGTGAGGTTTCTACTGACAGCATATTTGAAGCCAGTTCACCAATAGACACTTCACTATGCAGAGAAGAGACCTGTGCCACTGTGATAAAAATACTTATTTTAATCACTCCGCAGGCTGAAGCCTATCTAGGGACCAGAGGAACCATCGATGCCATGTCCAAGATTTGGCTCACCAACATCAATCGCGCTTTTCAAAATAGCTATATTCCTCATTTAGTAGAGGGAGTTGTTGTTTATCATAATTTTACAAATTATCATTCTTCTGGGCAAATTATTAATGATGTCATTAATTTGCGCAATAATAGTAATGTATTAACACTAAGAAATATCCACAAAGCTGATCTGGTTCTATTAATTACTAACCAAAAATACTCAAGTCAGGCACTAGGGAGTGCTGGTGATGAAGTCGTGGATCCAATTAAGGCACATGCAATAGTTGAAGCCCCTTATATTGACGCTCCAACTTTCACATTAGCTCATGAAATGGGTCATCTTTTTTCAGCCCACCATCAAAGGAAACAAGGAGGAAGTCCTGCTTATTTTCCAACAGATTGTTCATTTGCTTACAAGGTTACTGGAACTGAATATACAATTATGGGATCTGTGCCTGTAGTTTTGCATTATTCAGATCCAATGGCAAAATATCTTAGTTATGCTACAGGTGACCATGTAAACAACAACGCAGGCAAAATTAGGAAACAAGGATGCACAGTGGCCAATCATCGCTCTGAGAATAATTTTCAACTCACTTTTCGTAGTTCCGGCCAATTATTATGCACGCCACCTTATCTGACGATTGAAGCCATCATACGTGAACCGGACAGCGGCTTTCCAGGCCAACCACCTTATTCCTACGAATGGAACCGAAGTTTTAAAGGCGATTTTTCGGATGAAGTTTCCCTTGGAAATACCAGTTCAATTTATATTAATTCCTGCGGTATTAGCTCAACAAGACCTTTCTTTGTGAAAGTGGAGGTCACATCTAACGATAATGTGGTTAGCATGCTTACCCGAAAGGTCAAATGCCAGTGCCAGCAGGGGAACCCAAATAATCCCAATCACAGAACCAGTTCTAACTTAATGTCTGGTGGAATCCATTTAACAAATACCTTCGGTACTCAATTTTATCCAATAGACCAGATTGAAAATATTCCTTTTGATCAATTTTCATTGTTTGATTTGGCAGGTAGGAAAGTATCATCCGGTTATATCATAGACAACACCATAAATTTAAATCTGAACATCAGCGGTTTATATTTCATTCAAGTATTTAATCGTCATGGATTTTTCACCACTTTAAAGTACTACAATGAGAACTAATATTTTGCTCATATCTTTCATACTATATTTCTTTAACTTCTCTTGTATAGAAACAGGTCCGGATGATCCAAATCCACCAATACCCAAAGACAGTTGCATAGTCTATGAACCTATTCTGGATTCCATTTCTAAAGTAAGGGTGTACACTGTTAAGGACACCATTGCAGATTTTGGATATGCCACCAAAGTCAATATATATACTTTCTTTAATCTCGGAATTCTGAGAAACTATAATAGAATATTAGTGACATTATTTTCAAATGATCAATTTGGTGACTTGACTGACCTATTAGTTTTTTATGTTAATGATATAAATACTGGATGTTATAATATTACACTAGATGGAAATGATTTGAATTCATCTAATCTGCAAGTAGGCGCTTTGTTTAACTTTAATGATAGAGACATTTTAGTGGATAATTATTTATTGGATACAAATCAAGTAAACAATAAGATAGAGATTGTTTCCATCGATACAGCACAGAAGATCATCGAAGGCCGTTTCGCTTGTTCGTTTGTATTTGCAAATGATCGACCAAAACGTGATCCGTATAACCTGGATACAATGCGATTTTTTAATGGGTATTTTAAGGGGAAGTATGAGGATAGGTGAGTTGGGAGATGACAATTGGGAATTGACAATTGACAATGGAGAATTGATAATTGACAATGGAGAATGGAGAATTTTTTTAAAACCAATTTAGATGGCTGCTATTTTATGTGGTTTTTTAAGCGCAATGGATTTTTCACTACCTTAAAATACTATCATGAAAACTAATTTTATCTTAATTATAGCTATATTAAATCTTTTCAATTTCTCCTGCGTTGATTCAGGTCCTGATGATCCCAATCCTCCAATACCCAAAGACATTTGCCTGGACGGATACACGGTTTCTACATTTCCACATTTCCAAATTTCCATATTTCCATGGCGCTGAAGCAGAATTTATTACACTGAAAGCGTACCCTTCACGGAGTTTAGGACGCTCTAGCGTCCCTGCGGTTTTTCAATTTTCAAATTTTCAAATTCTTTAATTCTCTAATTCTCCAATTTACCCCAATTGATCCATAATTTTTAACAATTGATCGCATTCTATTTTACCGTTAAATCAACTCGTTAAATCTTTGCGGCATCAAATTACAAAAAATGAAAACCAGTATTATTTCAGAATCAGATTCAATCATTCTTACACCCGACCAGAGATTAAGGGTTTTTGTCAGCTCTACCCTCCAGGAATTGGCAGAAGAGAGAATGGCCGCAAAAGAAGCCATACAAAGCATCCAAATGATACCGGTACTTTTTGAATTAGGTGCAAGATCACACGCTCCGCGCAATCTCTATCGCCAGTATCTCGCACAGAGCCAAATTTTTATTGGGATCTATTGGAACCGATATGGATGGGTTGCGCCTGGAGAAACAATTTCTGGTCTGGAGGATGAGTATGACTTATCCGGCAATCTACCAAAATTGATTTATATCAAAAGCAGTGAGGTCAATCGCGAGGTAAAATTGGATCAACTCATCCATAAAATTCAAGCGGATGATCAGGTCTCCTACAAGTATTTTAATACATCAGAAGAATTAAAGCAATTGATAGCAGGAGACCTTGCCATTTTGCTGACCGAAAGATTCAGACAAAGTTCGCTGGAAGCATTGCCGAGCACAAAAGAAAGCTCTTTCCATTCCATTCCGGTGAAGGCCAATTCGATGGTCGGCAGAGAAGACAATGTGAAGGAACTATTAGATATGTTGAGTCATTCTGAATACAGATTGATCACGCTTTCAGGTCCGGGAGGAATTGGAAAAACAAGATTGGCGATGGAGCTTGCTCAAAATCTTCTCCATGAGTTTGCAAATGGAGTGGCCTACGTTCCACTCGCCCCGGTGAGAGATCATGAATTGGTGGCAGAAACCATCGCCTATCATCTTGGTATGAAATTATCAGGTGCCAATGCCATCGAAAGTTTGAAATTGTTTCTGGAAAATAAAAATATGCTTCTGATTCTGGACAATTTCGAGCAAGTCATACAGGCAGCTCCCATGATAGATGATTTACTGGCTGCTTCGCCTGGATTAAAGATTTTAGTAACTAGCAGAGAAAGATTGTCTCTATCTTCCGAGCAGGTGTATGTGGTTCCTCCTTTGACGAGTCAGCTCAAAAATTCAGAGAACAATACAGAAGAAATTCCATCCGCTGTCAAACTTTTTATACACAGAGCAAAGGCCGTGCAACCCTCTTTTGAATTAAATGAAAACAACAAAGAAGTTCTGTTTAAACTTTGTAAACGATTGGAAGGATTGCCTTTGGCCATTGAATTGGCCGCCGGTCAAATCAATATTTTTTCCCCCAGTTTACTTTTGCAAAAACTTGAGTTAAGCCTGGATGTGCTCAAAGCCCAATACAGAGATATTCCGGAACGCCAAAAAACCATGCGCAATACCATTGCCTGGAGTTATGAATTATTGTCAAAAGCACAACAAGAACTCTTGCTTCAAATCAGTGTATTCCCTTCCGGTATGTTGCTCAATTCCATTGAAAATATTCCTCTCAGTCAAGGAGAAGAAGTCTATAGTCTCTTGTCATCGCTGATGGATAAAAGTCTTTTGCAAAAAGAAGAAGAAGGATTGATGCCGAGATTTCAAATGCTGGAAAGTGTAAGAGAGTTTGCTTTGGCACAAATGAAGGAAGAGGGTCTTTGGGATCATTTTCACCAAGTTCAGGCGGAGTACTACCTTCAGTCTCTCCCCATGATTCGCCTGCATCAAAACGAAGTGGATCAGGTAGAATTGCTTCGTTGTCTTGAAAAGGAACATCCCAATATTCGACAAACTTTGGATTATTTAATGCTACATGAAGAGCTTCAAAAAGTAACTGAAATTGCTTCCAATTTATGGTTGTTTTGGTGGGTCAATGCTCACGCGAAAGAAGGATATAACTGGCTTAAAAAAGCCTGGGATTTGTACAAGCAAAAAAAGATGCCACTGAATGAATATACATTCGCTCTGTTGGCTGCTCATACCGGTATCATGTCATTTATGCAAAGGGATTTGCAGACTTTTCAGGAATCTTTGGGTGTAAATTTTGAATTAATCCTTCGACAAGAAAACAGTGAACTCGTGGCAACCGCCTGTCTGGTCACAGGAGTGGTCAAGACCATTCTCAAAGATTATACGAGTGCCAATCAATTGTTGACTACCAGTTTGAACTTATTCAAAAAAATAAAGCACCATACAGGCACCAGTCTTGTGTTAAGCGCTTTGGGCAGAAATGCAATATATGGCGGTGGACAAACAAGCCTGGCAAGGAAATATTATAAGGAAAGTATGGAGATGGCCAGGTTGGATAAAAATGACATCTCTTATATCATTACCCTTTCCGGATTTGCACTAAGTGAAGCCATGGACAAAGATCCTTCTGCACAAGAGTATTTAAAAGAAAGTTTAAAACTGAGCGCCGATATTCATTTTTTTGAAGCCATCGCCTGGTCTTTGGAAATCTGGTCCATTGTATCCATCAATGAAGGCAAACTAAAACGCGCGATTACTTTGATGAGTGCAGCCGAACATTTAAGAAACATCACCAGCCTTCCTGTCTGGGACGATTTACATGAACTGATCCAGTATTCTAAAATGGAAATTGTACAACAAATGGATCAAAATGTCTATGAAGAATGCTGGACTTTTGGAAGCACCATGAATCTTGACACCATGGTTCATTTTGCCCTAAGTGATTTGGTGCAGCAGGAACAAAAGGCTGCTTAATGATCTTTCTATGGATCGGTCAATTTATTAAATAGTTCTCATAGATTCTTTGAGGTTTGTTGGGTTGTTGCGCATTCCATGCTGTAATCACCACAACCATATTTTCCTCCCTGGACACGATTATATTTTGACCTCCTGCGCCTCTTGCCAGAAAGACATTTGACTTTACATTTTCGGTGGTCACCGGCTGACTCCACCAAAAATATCCATAGTCGTATCCTCGGTAAAATCCATTCGGATGTTCATTCTTCACGTGGGAAGAAATTGCAGACAATACAAAGCTTTCAGGAATCAGCTGAACACCATTCCATTTTCCATTCTGAAGATACAACTGACCCAATTTGGCCATGTCACGTGAACTCAGATACAACAAAGCCATTCCATTGTTCTGTGGTCCTTTATTTCCCTGCCAGAATTGGAATCTCTTTATTCCAAGCGGATCGAACAAGTATTTTTTTGCAAACAAATCAATGTTCAAACCGGATGCCCTCTGGATGATTCCTGCCACCAGGACAGGTGCTGCATTGCTATAATTAAACAACCTTCCCGGAAGCGTATCCATTGGAGTTTCTAAAATGGCATGATACCAGTTTCCCTCCGTCTGCATCACTCTTCTCCAGCTATTTTCCGGATCATCCCATATTTGTTCCTTCCATTTAAAACCATGGCGTTGAGTCAGTAAATCTTCAATCCTTAATTGTTGAAGGCGCTTATCCTCTACCATCAGTTCCGGGAAAAAATCAAGTACCCTTTCGTCAGTGCTTTTAATATAATTCAATTGCAAGGCACATCCCATCAAGGTAGAAACGACACTCTTTGTGGCAGACTGGAGCTGATGCAGTGAATCTTTTGTCCAGGAGGAATAATATTTTTCAAAAACCATTTTGCCATCCTTAATGACCAATAGACTGTGGATTTCTCCAAACTCAGCTTTTTGAATGGCCCTGTCAGCCTTTAGGGCTCTTTGAAGGAGCTCTGGATGCTCAGCCTTTTCTTCAAAATAGATTTGAGCCAATAGGCCAAATGGACTTAATAAAATCAGAAGAAAAATGGGATATTTACTTTTCATATAAAATCACACCTGTCCAAAATAAGTTTAAATTTGAAATGTGGCCATTGATTTAAAGTGAATACTAATTTTGAATCGTTATTATAAAACTGAAAACCCATAACAGTTATTACAATTTAAAAAAATTTTTTTAATAAACTTCATGTATGTTACTTTCTTTTGGCCGTCAAAAGAAAGTAACCAAAGAAAACTCGCGGCTGGACTCCTCGCTCACCCAACTGCAGCTCTTTCGCTATGCTAAAAAAACTCGCCTCTACCTTCTCCTACTGGACTCCACAATCCTCGCTTCGCCAACTCCGTCATTGTGGGTAGCTCCTCGGTTGGGCTCAGACAGTTTTTAGCATGACCGCGAAATTCGCTGGTTGGGTACCCGAGCTGCGGAGCCCAAAGCCGCATTGAAATGCATGAAAACCATCATTATTCCTGATATTTCAATCTAAATAATGAGTACTATTAAGAGCCTTTTCGTCAGCGGCCTAAGAAGGACAGATTTTGGAAATAGCGCCTTATATTGTCGCTCCTTTAACTGAAACTAATATGATGCACTCATCAAATATACCATCCAAATGAAATGACAATATGGAGCGGCAATATACAGCGCCCAAAATCTGTCCCAACAGAGAACCTTTCAAAATGAACCAAATAAAGATCAATAGAACCAAGGAAGATGCCGCCTCAGAAAAGGCTGCGTTTTTGTCCACTTTTTGCGCGACAAAAAGTGGAAAAGTTAGTTTCTAAAAATTATTTTGGACATATGTGATATAAAATTTAATTCAAACTTACTAAATGATTACGATTGGCAGAGTGGAATGTAGATGGCTTTTGCTGTTTTATTTTTCCTTACGCCAATGTCCGGTTCATATTCATGCACCCATGCAAAATTCCATTCAAAGTGGTGATGAACTTATTTCCGGGCTTTTGCCACTTTGGATATTTCATCCAGGATGTATTTGCTCAATCCCGGTGAATTGGTTTTGGAAACCTGAATCATTGCCTTTGCCAAAATTTCTGTCGGCAATGGCTGTTGGCTTTTAAACAAACCCACTTTGTTCAATAATTTGAGCATTTGAATACCCCAAATTTCCATGGGCCGGTCTGTATTTTCTCTGATGAGCATGCCCGGTTGAAAAATACTGCAACAAGGAAAACCCAAGTGTTGAACGGCCTCTTCAAGTTCTCCTTTCATTTTGGAGTAAAATATTCTGGAATGGGAAGAAGCGCCGTAAGCAGACACCAATGCAAAATGTTCTACCCCATTTTCTCTTGAGAGTTTTGCGAAATTCAGCTGGTGATCAAAATCAATCTTCCTTTGTGCTTCCTTACTTCCAGCTTGTTTTAGGGTGCTGCCCATGCAAGAGAAACCAACATCCCCGCGAATGAGATTCTTCCAATCCGCCATCTGATTAAAATCAACCACCCATTCCTTTAGTTTCGGATGTTCAAGATTTGATTTCCTTCTGACAAAAATATGTACTTCTGAAAAATCAGAATCTTCTAACAATTGCCTTACCAGGGGTCTTCCGGTAGCTCCGGTGGCGCCAATTACCAAGGCAATTTTACCGGATCTAAGTTGATTTGACAAATGACTTGTTGTCTCTTCCATACGGGCAGAATTTTTAGGATTCAATGGGCTGTCTTTATATCTTGTCTTGACAAGGGTTGAAATCTGAAATCACATTTGTGGGCGCCCATTGCGATGGTTCCCTTTCTGATCAATTTCAATCCAGCTAACTCTGAGGTGATTTCATCCACTTCACATAAAATTTTTGCAAATTCTGAGCCTTGATGTTTGCTGTAAAGTTTACAGATTCCACACTCTAAAATGTCAATACCGAAACCAAGCTGATGGGTTTCCTTTTTATCAGTAATGATACGCACCGAAAATCCATCCGGATGCATGTATTTAATCTTGGTTTGTATGATCCTTATGAGCAGCTGACCAATCCACGACTGGATGAGCCTCCCGGGTAGTTTGCGGGACCATCTTTGCAAGCTATTTTTTGGCCGAACCAAATCCGCAGCTACTTTTAAACAGAAGATACGGATGTCGGAATAGGAAATATTGACTTCTTCCATGGATTTCATCAGGGCCAAAAAACAAGCTGCCAATTCTATTCTCCTGTCCATGGGATTCTTGGATGTGCTGATAAATTGAGTATCTTTGGAAATTTCAGAAAAGCGAATTTGAATTTCATGATACATACTTTCTGAATTTTCAGGAAAATCTTCTCTGAGGAATTTCAGGATAGTAGCTTTGAGAATATCGGTTTTATAATTCACAGCTTGGATAAGATGAGCATAAGATTTTATTTACCCTGAATAGCTTTGATGCTAAGTGCTCCTGAAGGGCATTTTTGAACCGCCTGGATGATCTCCTCTGATCCGGCATTTTCTATTTTTATCCAAGGTGATTCTTTGGGCTTAAAAACCGAGGATAGATTTCTTACACAATTACCGGAATGGATGCATTTACCGGATTGCCATACCACTGTTATTTCTCCGTTGGAATACTCTTTTGTAATTTGATCTCTATTCATTTTATTTATTATTTGAATAAAACATCCTGATAAGCCTCCGTTTTTTCAAAAACCGATTTGGCAAATGGACAAACAGGTACGATCTTGATATTGTGTTGCCTCGCGAATTCCACTGCTTTTTGAACAAATTGTTTGCCGGCTCCTTTTCCGGCCAGAGATGGCCCTATCTCTGTGTGTTCGATGATCATTTTTTGCTCTTTCAATTCATAAGTCATCTGACCCAAGGTTTGACCATCTTCTTCAATATAAAAACTTCCCAAATGTCCATTGTCACTTTGTAATATATTCATATCAGTTCCAAATTTTTTCAGTATATATAATTTCAAATAGCAAAGAATAAGCCATAGACCATAACAAAAATGACCTGATTCTGTTTTGCAAACCTATCCGGGTAAAATTCAATTACCAATTTCCGGCGTACGACAAATCCTCCTTACTCATTTGAAGCAGGTATTCGTATTTTACCTTGTTGATTTGACGAATGTGCAGGTAATCATGGGCCAACCAATTGCACAACATCATGGATGCGGTCATTTTACCCAATTTGGGATGCACATAGAATTGATCCCATTTTGGCTCATTCAAAGATAGAAGCCATTCGATGGAATATTCTCTTTCCTGCAGAAACGCATTCAGCACCTGGCTGTAATTTTGCAATGAATAATTTCGGTCCTGCACCCAAGCCTGAGGATCGATAGATGGCATGGGATTTTCTGAGTGTTCCAAAATATGTTTTATCCTGGCCCTGAAATCCTCCCTTTCTTCATCATGGAGATGACACAAAATTTCCAGTAAGTTCCATTTATCGGGAAGTATTTTCCAGGTGTACAAATTTTCAGGAAGATCAGTCAATAAGGCCTTGAAAACATCTTTGTGCTGATGCAATTGGGCAATGTATTCTTTTTGTTGCATGATATCTATTTTTTAAAAAGAAAATGGGTCACTCCATTTGTATCGGGTTTTTGTCTTTGTACTTCTTCAAAATTGAATGATCCATCACACGCTGTTAAAATGGCTATTCACTCAGAATTTGGTTTGATCTGTGAAATCGGATGGTTAATATTGTAGTAATCAGAAAAGGCAAGGTTGACAGGACAATTTTATAATTTGATCCCAGGAAACCAACAAAACACATAAAACAAATTAGTATGGCCAGGCAAACCATCCCAATATAGGTCCATGCTCTTGACACTTTTTTCTGAAACAAAGTAGCGATGAGGATAATTTGCCCAAACATTGGTAGAATGGTGAAGGGATGCAGGACGGAAACCGGATCTGTCAATAATTTGGAAATGAATTCAGCTTCTGCTTCAAACAGAAAGGAATGTTGCACCTTACCCCACTCCAAATATCCGAAAAGGGAAGTGACAACCAGAAGAACATTCCATAATTTGGCTTTCATTTTTTCCAATTTAAGATGAACAATGATATTAAATAAACTGACTTTTTGGCATTAGAGAAATCCTGCACCCAGCGCCAGAGAAAAGACGATTAACATAATGGCAATGATGATTTGTAAAAAACGAAGGGTAATTTTTTTAAACAACTGATGTCCGAGATAGGCACCAAGGATGGCTGATATCGTCGCTGTAAGGACGAGGGCCCAGTGATCTGACAAGCCGGATTGTGCAAACCTTGTGGTATAAACACTCAATCTTGTCAAATCTACTAAAGTGGACACGACCACCGTCGTTCCAATAAAGGCCTCCTTTGTCAGTCCTGCTTTCATCAGGAAGGCCGCTCTCAGAGCCCCCTGGTTTCCGGTCAAGCCTCCAAAAAAACCGCTTAGTATTCCCCCAAGCAACAGTTTGTCCTTACCAAATTGCAGTTTGGAAAAATAGGGAACAAGTTCTATGATGGCAAAAATCATCAATAGTATGGACACCATCAACTTCACCGGATAAACTTCAAAATTTCGCCCAAAGCTGGTGTGGCTAAAAATGGGTGGTAAATCATTGATTTGAAACAGGGCCCACGCACCGATGATCGCTGCCAGAATCGCAGGAATACCAAATTGAATAACAACTGCCTTATTCGCCTGTTTTCCCACCAAAAGCAATTTGAAGATATTGTTGAAAAAATGTACCACTCCGGTTAAACCGATGGCCAGATCCACAGGAAAAAAAATCATAAACACCGGCGTTAACAAGGTCCCCAGTCCGAAGCCTGAAAAAAAAGTGAGAATGGCCACTAAAAATGCGGTGATCGAAATTAGAAAGATTTCCATTGCTTTAGGCTGGTTTTATTTCGTCTTTCATCTTACTGTTGGATGTTTTTAATCGGATTTTCAGGCTCATACCATCTGATGGGGGATTGCCTGATAGAAGGAGTTTCAATATACATGTACGGCAACTTTTCCAGGGAGTGGCAGTAGTTGCATTGTATGGTCATTGTATTGAAACTTTCTGCAAAAAGTTCTTGATTTCTACTGACCAAAGCCTCTTTGACTTTCGGAATGACCCACTCTATAAAATCCTTGGCAGATGCAGCTCTCTTTGGCCTTCTCTCCAATCCATTTTTAAAAGCGAGTTCAATTTTTTCAATTTGATATTCCCCGTATTCCCAATTCTTGTCTTTCCCTGCCCAATAAAGTTCCTGATACCGATATCCTATTTCTACCATGGCCTGATCAAATCCTCTCAAGTGCTTTTCAATCAATTTTATTTGGTCTTCTTTATTCCCTTTGATCCAATCTCCGCCTTCGGATGACTGTTTTATTTCCAAAGTACATGCATAAAGAAAAACCAAGCCAAATGATGTAAGAAGAATTTTCATTGATTACCGATGGATTTATCAAAAAATGAAAAACTGATCTTGTTCTACTGAAGCCATTAAATATTTATTTTCTTTTGATTGTATTTTGTGTTTGGTTTTCAGATGAAGCTGAAAAAATAGGATTTTCAGCATAAGTCCAAATTTTAGCCCATTGGGGATGTAAGACCTGTGATTTTGAATCCTTTCTGTATTTATTCCTTTCTTCCTTGAAATTGGTTAATTTCAACTGAAAGATTGGATGCGAAATTATCAATTAAATTCACAATTTGAATCACATCTGTCCAAAATAAGTTTAAATTTAAAATTTGACCATTGATTTACAAGTGAATACTAATTTTAAACCGTTATTATAAAATTGAACCCCCATAACAGTTATTGCAATTTAAAAAATTTCTTTTGTTTATCAAACTTCATGTATGTTACTTTCTTTTGGCCGTCAAAAGACGACTGAACGATCTGCGAAGCAGTTTTGAGCGACAGCTCAAAAAGTGAAGGAGCCCCCACCAATAAATTGGGGGCAAGGCGCAAGGGATAAAACAAAGATAGTTCGTTGTTTCAATTATCCGCTTTCGCGGTTCACTTCGCCATCGCACTGTCGTACGATGGTATCCAGCGTGGCAGGATACTTCGCTACGATCACCTCGCTCACCCAACTGCAGCTCTTTCGCTATGTGACTGACTGGTGTTCCCCATACGGGGAACATTGGAGTGACACAAAGTCACTCCAAAAGGAGGGAACCGTCCCTCAAAGGACGGCTTGGAGTGCGCCGCCTCGATGGCCCATTCTTTTGTTTAGCTTCCCACAAGCGCTAACGCGTTCTTTCACTTCTCGTGCTGTCGCACTCGACCACTCCTAAAGTCGTGGATCGCTCAATCACTACGGAGCCCTAGGCCGCATTGAAATGCTTGAAAACCATCATTCTTTCTGATATTTCAATCTAATTAATGATTAATATTAAGAGCCTTTTCGTCAGCGGCCCAAGAAGGACAGATTTTGGAAATAGCGCCTTATATTGTCGCTCCTTAAACTGAAACTAATATGATACACCCATCAAACAAACTATCATAGTGAAATTAAATTATGGAGCGGCAATATACAGCGATCTAAATCTGTCCAAACAGTGAACAATGTAAAATAAACCAAATAAGGATTATTATAGCCAAGGAAGATGCCGTCTTAGAAAAGGCTGCGTTTTTTGGTACTCCGCTTTCGCGGCTCCTTCACTTAGAGCGCTGTCGCACTCTACCAAGCTTTTAGCTTGGATCGTTCAGTCGTGCGCGACAAAAAGTGGGAATGTTGATTTGTAAAAATTATTTTGGACAGGTGTGAATTTGAATAGAGAAAAAATAATTTTTGGTACTGAAAACAAATGATGGCTCATTTTTTTACCAAAAATGACTTTGCCCGCTGTCAATCTTTCAATCAGCAGGTCTCCAATGTCATTAATTCTCTATCTTTGAGCCTCAAAACCACAAAGCAGGATATGAAACTAAACCTGAAAGTCTGGAGACAAAAGTCTGCAAATTCAAAAGGATCGTTGGAAACGTACCAGGTGGATGCCAATGAACACATGTCTTTTCTCGAAATGATGGATGTGCTCAACCAGGATTTAATCGAACAGAAAAAAGAACCGGTGGCATTTGATCACGATTGCCGGGAAGGAATTTGCGGATCATGCAGCATGGTCATCAATGGAAGACCCCATGGTCCAAATGAAGGCACCACTACCTGTCAGCTTCACATGAGATTTTTTAAAGAAAATGATACCATTGTAGTTGAACCTTTTAGAGCGTCTTCGTTTCCGGTAATAAAAGACCTGGTGGTTGATCGTTCGGCCTTTGATAGGATCATCCAGGCTGGTGGTTACATTTCTGTCAATACCGGTCAGGCCATCGATGGCAACGCCATTCCAGTGGAGAAAGATCTTTCCTCCAAAGCATTCGATGCAGCAGCCTGCATTGGCTGCGGAGCCTGTGTCGCTGCCTGCCCCAATGGATCTGCAATGTTGTTTACAGCCGCCAAAGCATCCCATTTGGGACTTTTGCCCCAGGGCGAGGTAGAGCAAAATCGGAGGGTGAAAAACATGGTACATCAAATGGACATGGAAGGATTTGGCAGGTGCAGCAATGTCGGTGCGTGTGAAGCAGAGTGCCCCAAAGGCATTTCACTCGACAACATTGCACGTCTCAACAGGCATTATACCGCTGCCATGATGGCTTCAGAGGTCTAAGCCAATCTTTATATCAAGCCCAGAGCAATCCGGATATGGGCCAGATGGTGTCTGCAATGCCAGTCATACAATCCAATGGCTTCCTCCATCATGATCATTCTACCCTCACCATGGTGGTAATATCCTTTGTTGCGAATTTGCTGCTCTGTAAGAGACTTCAGAAATATCACCCATCGATGATGGAGAGACTTGAGGATAGCGATGGAATCCTGTACAGTGTCCAAACTCACATCCGGTAATTCAGCCCAAATTTCTTCCCTATATGGTATAATAATGGGAGTAGGCCCTGTAATTGCCAGTTTCTGCCGGACATACGCATTGATGTGGCTGTCCGCCAAATGATGCACCAATTGCAAAACAGTCCACGATTCCGGTCTGTATGTGGCAGACCACTGATCTGCACTTAGATTTTGTACGAGCTTTTGGAGAGTAGCAGGGGTGGATTCAATTTCTGCGATCCATTCAGAAATTAGATCCATCCCGGGTTTCTCAGGGACGATCCAGCGGCCGACTGGGTATTTGAGCTTTTCCATGGTCCAAAAATAAACCAAAGTTTGAAATTGATCATTTCATGCTAACTTTGTACTTTTAGAATATCATTCCTTCTTTCTGTTTCAATAAAATGCATTTAAACAATATGAATCCCATTGAGTATATTCGCCAAAATACATCCGAGCAATTTCATCAAAAATTAGCTGAGTATCTTTCCATCGATCCCTCAGCCGCATGGAAGATACAAAATGAGTTTACCAGTTGTTTGGTGTCAAGATTGATTCAGAACTGTGGTGATAGGGATCAACTCAACCGAATATGGGATTTTATCAGAGATCCTGCTATGTCCGGCTGGTACGGAACCAAATTGGTGGCTGAGAAAGGAGGGACTGTGATTATGCAAAGCATCTTGCAGTTTGTCACAGAAATTTTTGGGAAACAATGGGATCAAATTCAAAGTCAATTGATACGTCACACCGATCTTCCAGCCAATAATAAGTTGGAAATTGGTTTTGTGGAATTATCTGCTGTGGTCTTTTCAGCCTTGCAGAAAAAAAGCGTGGAGGAAGGGTTTGGCTCTGATCAGTTTGCCACCTGGATTGCCAATGAGAAAACCAAAATATTTGCAGTGGTTCCACCTGATTTGGCAGATACGATGAATTTGACAAGTACACAGGTCAAAGTGGAATTATCTGAAGACACCGCTGTGTATTCTTCGTACTGGTGGATCTGGTTGGTGGGTGTATTGCTTTTGCTGACCGGTATTTTCACGGGATTAAAAAAATGCAAGAGAGATACCACCGGCCCTGTGAAATCTGAAATAAAAGAAGTGGATCCCTATAAAACCCTGGATTTGGTAACCCGGACCAAATGGGAAAATCTGGGATTTAAAATTAATTATCGATTGCCGGATGGCAATGAATACGAGTTTCCGGACAAAGGTGTGGAATTCAAAATCATCAGCTACATCGATCAGCCCAATACCACAGGTGAAGAAATAAAATGGTTTGATTTTGACCGCATTCTATTTAACACCGGATCTTCAGAATTGAATCCAGCTTCCTTGGATCAGTTGACAGGAATTTTTAAAATTCTGAGGGCTTATCCGACCGTCCATGTCAAGATAGGCGGCTATACGGACAATGTAGGTGACCCTGCATCCAACCTTAAATTGTCCCAATCCAGAGCAGAAAGAGTGGTTCAGGAGTTGATCCGAATGGGAATATCTTCCAACAGATTGGAGGCCGAAGGTTATGGAGATCAGCATCCGGTCGGAGACAACAACACTCCGGAAGGCAGAGAAACCAATCGCCGTGTTTCCTTAAGGCTGACGAAAAGGTAAAGCCTATGGACGATTGCGGAAATCAGGAAACTGTGATAAAGATAAAGTTTAAGAAGCCTGATTCCTTTTTCCCACAGGAAAGTCGCGAGAGTTAATTTATTCGCTACTGTTTCAAACTTCAATACCTTACATTTCTTTCAAACCATTTGTTTTCCCCATATTGGATGTCTAATTTTTTATTTCAAATAAAACCAAGCCTAAAAATGGACGTTCTCTCTAGCAAGAATCATAGTTGCTGATTTCTTTTAAAGCTATGACACCATTAATTACAATCTGAAATTCCCTGATTTAAAATACAAACATCAATTTTTAATAATGGAATTCAACCGGATAATCAGAGGTTCAAAAAGGGAGATGAATGATCTTGAGAATCTCTATGCAGTATTGGATGCAGGGTTTTTATGCCATGTGGCATTTCAGCATCAGAATAAGAGCATGATCATCCCCACGGCTTTTGGTCGAAAAGATGAAGTGATTTATTTGCACGGTTCCACCAAAAATTTTATGCTCAACCAGATTTTAGATGGACAAACAGTTTGTGTAGCAGTGACCCATTTGGATGGACTCGTTTTGGCAAGATCTCTTTTCGACACCTCCGTCAATTATCGTTCGGCGGTTGTGTTTGGAAAGGCTGAAAAACTGGAATCCGAAGAAGAAAGAATGATGGGTTTGAAAACCATCACGGATCATATCATCAAAGGGAGATGGGAAGAAGTTCCTGTGGGAAGCGAACAGGCACTCAAAGCCACGATGGTCGTCAGAATTCCGATCGAAAGTGCCTCCGTTAAAATCAGGAAAGGCGGACCCATGGGGGACGAAGACCTGAAGAATGAGGTATGGTCAGGCGTAATCCCGCTCAGCCTGCAACCAATGGGTCCGGTAGCCGATGAAAAATTTGGCGGTCAACTTCCTCTTGCAGAGAGCGTGATCTGGTATCTGAGCCACTTCAATAGATGAGTTATAAATTCTTGTTCTGCTTATTGTCGGCTGTTTTTCCTGATTAAATGGAGCATCACAAATGGACCTGTCAGAAAATTGCAAAGAACAATCAAAGAGGAATAAAAGAATTTTCAGGTGGTCTGAATACCTTCTTGTTTTAAGATTGGAAATCACTTGAGATTTTGGATTGGAACAGAGTTTGAAACCAAGCAAATATCTCAATCACTTTTATCCCGACAATTCAGCATTAATTGGTATTCGAATGGCACCAGGCCACCAAAGGAATTCGCGATTTCTGGGATGAAGCATCTCAGCATCTGCCATTCTATCTGCAGTTTGTGTTTGCAATTCCGGATTTTGAGCAAACAGACTTATAAAGAAACAGCAAATCTGTCCAAAATAATTTTAATTTGAAAATATGGCTATTGATTTACATGTGTATACAAATTTTGTAACGATATTTTAAAATTGAACCCCATAACAACTATTGTAATTTAAAAAATATTTTTTGTTTTTCAAACTTCATGCATGTTACTTTCTTTTGACCGTCAAAAGACGACTGAACGATCTGCGAAGCAGTTTTGAGCAACAGCTCAAAAAGTGAAGGAGCCCCCGCCAATAAATTGGGGGCAAGGCGCAAGGGATAAAACAAAGATAGCTCGCTGTTTCAATTATCCGCTTTCGCGGTTCACTTCGCCATCGCACTGTCGTACGATGGTATCCTGCGTGGCAGGATACTTCGCTACGATCACCTCGCTCACCCAACTGCAGCTCTTTCGCTATGTGACTGACTGGTGTTCCCCATACGGGGAACATTGGAGTGACACAAAGTCACTCCAAAAGGAGGGAACCGTCCCTCAAAGGACGGCTTGGAGTGCGCCGCCTCGATGGCCCATTCTTTTGTTTAGCTTCCCACAAGCGCTAACGCGTTCTTTCACTTCTCGTGCTGTCGCACTCGACCACTCCTAAAGTCGTGGATCGCTCAATCACTGCGGAGTCCTAGGCCGCATTGAAATGCTTAAAAACCATCATTCTTCCTGATATTTCAATCTAAATATTGATTAATATTAAGAGCCTTTTCGTCAGCGGCCCAAGAAGGACAGATTTTGGAAATAGCGCCTTATATTGTCGCTCCTTTAACAGAAACTAATATGATGCACCCATCAAACATACTATCATAATAAAATCATAATATGGAGCGGCAATATTCAGTGCCCAAAATCTGTCCCAACAGAGAACTTTGCAAAATGAACCCAATTAAGCCAAATAGAATCAAGATAGATGCCGCCTTAGAAAAGGCTGCGTTTTTGATACTCCGCTTTCGCGGCTCCTTCACTTAGAGCGCTGTCGCACTCTACCAAGCTTATAGCTTGGATCGTTCAGTCGTGCGCGACAAAAAGTGGGAATGTTGATTTGTAAAAATTATTTTGGACAGGTGTGAAGAAAAAGCTAACTTGAAAACCTGAGAAAATACCTCCAATTACTCAAATGCTGGGTCTAACACCTCAGAGAGCTATCGGATGATTGGAATACCCGATAAAAACTTTTTACCCTACTTGTAAGTATTTGAGAATTTCTCGAAAATTGCATTGCAAAATATGGTATCAGATGAATCAGCAGCACTTCAAATTTGTCGAAAAGGCTCAATCGCAAGGTCTGTGAAGTCATTTTTGATCCATGGTTTGATTTTTTTTTGACGAATGAATATTTTATATAACAAAGAAATACAATATTATATACATAAAATAATTTAGTAATATTAATTTTAATTGATTTTTTTCATCACAGGGTTACATATTATGCAAAATATATATATAACTTTGTCCTTATGTAAAACTCATTGTTATGCAAGGTTGGAAGAAAATTATGACCATTCGGGACCAGTACAAGGCTGAGGTGAAGCGCCTTCAGCTCATCAAGAACGGCATTGAAGCCATGCTGATGTCCAAGCCTAAGGAAACCATGAAGGTGGCGATGAACGGGATGGATCTCTACGTCAAAGAGGGCCAATACGAAATAGCCTCCATCCTGCTTTTCGAAAACGAAGAGGATTAAATTACAGACTTACAGAGGGTTAAAAATTCAGGCGGAAATTCTGCCTGTACACCCAAACGATAAGGGTCAACAATAAAAAGAGAAACAACAGGAAGAATATAAAACACCTTCCCTTACTACCTTTATTTAATTCATGTAACTCCATGGGGTGGATTTAAGGCGCAAAGTAAATTCAAAATATCGCATTCTCCAAATTATCACCGAGTTTTTGCAAAAGAGATCGGATTTTATTTTGTAAAAATGATTAGAATCCTGATTGATTTAAAATTTCATATTTGTGAGTCAGTCAGGCTTACCAATTAGGTAAGCATTAAATGGTAGCTTTTTTGTAACGAGAAGCTGTCATTTCATGGTCTATTCTTTGATAAATTTAAGGAAGGCTGAAGTGGAATCATTGTATAAAACTCTGCACAGATATACTCCTGATGGAAGATCGTCCAGACGGATCCAGTCATGATCCATTCCCTGTTGTATTCTAAATTGCTTTACTTCTTGTCCCTGGAGATTAAGAATTTGGAAGAAACCGGAATTTTGAATATTTGCAAGCTGGATTCTAATTTGATCTTCGGCAGGATTGGGATAAACGCTCCATTCCAAATTATCAGCAAATTGAATGGTTCCTACTGAACGGCAGGCTTCCTCAATCAAGGCATAGCTGTCACAGGCATCCAGATTATGATCAATATCGTATATTTGAAATTGTTTGTGTTTAATCCAGTCACATATGCTTTTTACATGGCAGAGATTTAGTTTGATATTGTCGCGTAGAATAAGTTCTGAGATGGTCTCATGATCTAGTTCTTCGATCCCTTCAAGCGAACTGAGTTCCGGATTGAGATTGATTTGCAATTTACCGCCTATGGTTTTTAGCTTGCTAAGTGGCTTTAGATTCTTTATTGAAGATAGTCCCATGATTGTAACCTGATTACCGATTGATTCAAGATTTTTGAGACCGTTCAAGTCCTGCAAAACCCTGAGTCCTATCAAGCGGAGATGCCCACCGATCTTGCGCAGATTCCTGAGACCCTCGATGTTTTTTAAACTGAGATTGCTTTGGATTCTAAGGTCTTCCGGGATTTCCGTTAGACCGCTTAAGCCATCAAGATTGCTCAGATAATCATTGTTGCGGATCGAGATGAAGCGGCCCACCTTGCGCACGTTGCGCAGCCCATCTATTTGAGTTAATGAATCTATATAATTGCGGTGTTGGTAAAAATAAAGTCCTCCACCAATTTCTTGCAAATGGGACAATCCTTCCAGGTCCACCAATCTTAGATTAATGGCAATCCGTAGGTCCCCGGATATGTATTGGAGGGAATCCAATCCATCGAGGCGAAACAAAGAATCGGTTTCATAAATCTCCAAATCGCCCAGGATCTCTTTAATTCGCGGTAATGGTCTCAGATCTTCTACTTCAAGAGAAATAATCAGGTCACCTTCCAATGTCTCACAGTTGGGATAAAGTTGTGCAAACAAGATGAGCTCCTCCTGAGAACAAAGTTCAATTCTTCCCGGAGGTGGGCATTGACTTTTAATAATAATTGGATGCAGCAAGAAAAATCCACACATCAAATAAAGTAATCCGATAGGTGTTACCGGAGTTTTTACTTTAACACAATTGCATTGAAACGAATTCGGAGTCCTTATTTTTTTCATTCAGCCCGGTTTTATTCAACCATTATTTTTTCTACCTGAGTGTGTCCGTTTTCAAGACTCAACATTAAAAAATACAGTCCATTTGAAAGCGTAGAAATATCAATTTTGATGGTATTTTGAGAAGTGTTCAGATATTGACTATGGATATGCTTCCCGGCAGGATCTACTATTCTGAAGTGACGAATACCCAAATTATGATCTGTTAATTCAAGGTAGAGCGTTCCAGAAGCAGGATTGGGCCATAGAATCAGGTTTCCATCGATTCCCGTTTTATGATCAAAAACCGAAACCAGGCTGCTGTCGCAGACGGGTTCATATCCCAGTCTGTAGTTGACAAAATTGGGTATGCTCCCGTGGTTTACTGCTGGCAAATGGAGTCCGTGTTGCTCAAAGCGGCATGCCTTGCCCTTTTCATTGGGTTCGTGGATGATGTGCATCACCTCATTGCTGGTCCCGGTGCTTACATAGATCTTACAATCCGGAGCCAAACGGGCCAGGTTGAATGCGGCAGGCCAGTTGCCGGGTTCTACATAGCCATCCCATGAGTCAATATGGACCAGACTAGCTTGTGGGTCCTGGGACCAGGTATCGACCTGATAGAGTTCATAAAGAAAAAACATGTAAACAAATCTTGAATTGGAAGAAAATGCAAGACCAGTTAATTGTGCGGCTCCAGAGGATTCATTTCCTGTGGTTATTTGACGGAAATTGCTGAGTAAACCGGACTCGCGATCAAAATCCATCAGCATTAGACCATCGCTGGAAGTCATTTTGGCATACATGGTCCCGTTGGGTGAAAAACATGACTGCCCGGTTCCTGCATCCCAATATCTTGTTGCAATCCCAATATTTTGCTCAAGTCCTTTTTTAAGACCGGTCTCGTCAAGTAGACTCAGATAATAAGCATTATTCGTATATCCACAACTAATCACCCACCAGTCCAAATTGTTAGCATGTCTTACTGCTGTGAGATAGCCAGAAGGCATTATTTTTTCTACCATTGGAATATTTTTTTGAATAACATCACCAAATCCTGAATTCAAATTCATATTTACTATTGAGTATAGTAATTTTGAAATTACAATACTACCAGGAATATTTGTATCAGAATTCTTTTCATTCATAAAATAAATAATAATATACTCAAAGGGACTCTTGGGTCTAGGAAGAATTAAACTGCCTTGGCGGAGACCGTAATCTCCATAAGTGCATGAAATATCCCACAAATAGCCTTCATTGATTTTTCCGTTGGGCATAGGGCGGAACAGGCGGTCATTAACGTAGCATCCGGAGGTGTGGAGTAAAAGTTGACCAGACAAATCGCAGATCGATGCGTTGTTACTATGAACTCGAGGATACCTACCAAAGTGTTCCATGCGGAGTGGAGAATAATTAAAGTCTAGTGAAAATCTATAAAATTTGCTGTCTGTAGTAGTCGTACTATTTGTGCCACCTAAAACCCAAATATAGTCCCTTTTGCCCTGAGAAAATAAGGATGTTGTTAAAAAAACAAATAAAAAAATTAATTTCATGTTTCTAAAATTAAAATTGGAGGGTTGTGATCAAACTCACATTCAGTTTAGATTTAATTGTGTGATTAAAATTGTTTTTATTAAGTATTAGTTTATTTATAACGATTTAGGTAAAAAATAGTAATTATATAGCATGAGAAAAACTATTATTTTTATTTCAGAGAATTAAAATATCGGGATTAGCCAAGTTGCCATCTCTAAAAAGTCAATTTACAATATTGATTTATATTTGAGCCAATAAATATGATTAATTTTTGAGCATTCCATGTATCTTTCTTAAAAACCAAAGAGACCAGTCTGTCCTGCGCCGACATCCCTGGATCTTTTCCGGAGCCATTGAGGCTATGGACCCTGGACTCGGCGACGGTGATTTGGTAAGCGTTTACAACAAGCAAAAATTACAAATAGCCTACGGCCACTTTTACCACGGCAGCATCGCGGTTAAAATTTTGAATTTTGGACCTGATGCTTATTCTGAATCCATCTGGTTTGATAAAATCCAAAAGGCCTACGATCTCAGGATCTCGCTCATCCAATCCGGCTTGCTGGACTCTGACGCCTGGCGATGGGTAAACGGTGAGGGAGATGGTCTTCCCGGACTGATCATAGACCGATTTGGTTCTTTGATCACCATCCAATGCCACAGCATCGGCATGCATCGATCCATAGCACTCATCAGCCAGGCTATTCTGGATGTGGACGCCGCAAACATCCTTTGCATCTATGACAAAAGCAAAGAAAGTCTTCCGGCGGAATATGCCGCTGGATTGAGCAACGGAGTGTTGTTTGGAGAGTTAAAGCCAACCCGCATTTGTGAACATGGAATAAATTATTGGGTAGATCCGGTCCATGGACAAAAGACGGGTTTTTTTCTGGACCAGCGTGACAACCGGGCTCTGGTTAAAAAATGGAGCAGGAACAAAAGAGTGCTCAACACTTTCAGCTATTCTGGCGGATTTAGTCTTGCTGCCCTTAAAGGCGGGGCCCGTGAGGTACTTTCCATCGACTCCTCCGCCAAAGCCATGCAACTGCTGGATCAGAATTTGGAAATCAATGGATTTAATCACACGGTCCACCAATCCATCCAGGGGGATGTACCGGGGTGGTTTAAAAATTACCAGGGCGATCCCTACGATCTGATCATCCTCGATCCTCCGGCCTTTGCCAAATCCATTCATAAGCGACACCAGGCCATCCAGGCTTATACCCGTCTGAATTTTGTAGCGATGCAGAAACTTAGCCCAAAAGGGCTCCTGTTCAGCTTTTCTTGTTCCCAGGTGGTGACCGAGGAGTTGTTTTACGGTGCAGTCAGTGCAGCAGCGATTCAAGCGGGAAGAGATGTAAGGCTTTTGGCCAGACTCAGTCAGGGTCCGGATCATCCCGTCAATTTTTTTCATCCGGAAGGGCACTATCTCAAAGGATTGTTGTTGTATATAGAGTAATACCTTGTTTTCAACCAATCCAACTTCTTCAGATGAATACAATGAAAAAATGGCAAATGAAATTGATTTAACCCAATGGTGCACTGATCTTGCCCGTTCTTCCCCAGACCACCAACAAAGCTTGCTTCTGATTGGCGAAAGGGTCAGTGAATTGTTGCAGCAGGATCCGGGTTTGCTGTTCAGCCACCTGTACCGGCTGGATATCGAAGAAAAGGACCTCCGCAAGATCTTAGAGGATTATGCTCCAGAACTATGGCCTGAAAAGCTGGCAGAAGCCATTTGGCAACGACAAATGGAACGAATTGAATCAAAGAAAAGGATCCGGGTGAATCCGGTCCATGAGGAGGGCTGGGACTTCTAAAGTGGGCAAAGACCCCTTGAAACCTGCCAATATTGGGATTTTATTTGCAATTTTTTCCAGTTTTAATAGTCTATTTTGCCGATTGGCTGTATATTTGCAGCCCTTTTAAAAAAAATTGAATTATCAAATGAAACATTTTGAAGTAAACTTTATCGTGGATCCGGTGCTGTCGGACGATGAAGTCAAATCGACAGCGCAAACCTACCAGGAGATGCTGACCACAGAAGGTGCGTCCATCGTCCATGTAGATGAAGCGGGACTTAAGCCTTTGGCTTATCCCATCAACAAGAGGAGTACCGGTGTGTACTACTGCATTGAATTTTCAGCTCCGACAGGATCTCTCATCGGGAAAATGGAGCTTGCCATGAAAAGAGATGAGCGCATCATGCGTTACCTTACCGTCAGCCTGGACAAATTTGGCGTCAAATACAATGATGACAAAAGAAATGGCAAGATTGGCAAAAAGGTCCGCAAAGAAAAGCCAGTGCCTGTTATGATGTCCAAACCTTATGTTCCAAAAGCAGCAATTCCTGAAATCATTGGAGATGATCTCGGCGAAGATGTTTTAAAGGTGGACGAATAATTCATTTATTTTTTTCAATTTAAACTGTAAAAAAATGGCAACGCAAGACGAAATAAAGTTCTTAAGCAATCCTAACATCGGCAAAAAGCATAAAAAATACTGCCGCTTCAAAAAATTCGGACTCAAACACATCGATTACAAAGATCCCGATTTTTTAATCCAATTTATTAACGAGCAAGGCAAGATATTGCCACGCAGACTGACCGGAAACTCTCTGAAATACCAAAAAAGAGTGGCTACCGCGATCAAAAGGGCACGCCATCTGGCCATTTTGCCTTTTGTTTCTGATTTGCTCAAATAGGGATTTCTGACCTTCACCTTTTTAAATTCAAAAGACATGGAAATTATTCTTCTTAACGATATAGACAAAGTAGGCGACAAGTATGATGTAATCAAAGTAAAAGCTGGTTTCGGAAGAAATTATCTGATCCCTAAAGGCCTCGCTTTGGTAGCATCTGAAACGAATCTTCGGAGACTTGCCAATCTCAAAAGGCAAGAGGATATTCTGGAAAATAAAAAGCTGAGTACCTATCGGGAATTGGCTGCTCAATTGGAGGGGGTAACTCTTCGGATTGGTGCTAAAACCGGAACTTCTGGCAAAATTTTTGGCTCTGTGACCAATGTTCAAATTGCACAGGCGCTAAAAGATCAGATCAATCTTGAAGTGCAGCGCAAGAAGATAAAAATTCTCGATGACATCAAAGAACTTGGTCTGTACAGTGCACAGGTGGATTTTCACAAAGAAGTCATTGGAAAGGTCAATTTTGAAGTGGTAGCAGAATAAGCACTCCGCAAAAATGAGAACATTTGCCTGATCTGTCCTTACCGGGGCAGAAATAAGAATTATATAAATAATATCAAACTCTTTTCATTACTTTTGCTTCAAGCATGGACTACAAAGATCTGAGAAAAGAGTATCTAAAGCACAGTCTTGAGCTTTCTGATTTGGATCCGGATCCCATCCTGCAATTCAAACGCTGGTTTCACGAAGCCATTCGCGCCAAAGTAGATGAGCCAAATGCCATGGTTTGTGCCACAGTCAGTAAAGAGGGTAAACCCTCTTGCAGGTATGTTTTATTAAAAGGCTTGAGGGAAAATCGATTTGTTTTTTTTACCAATTACAACAGCCGCAAAGGAATTGAATTGACAGAAAATAAGTTTTGCAGTCTGGTCTTCTTCTGGAGGGAATTGGAAAGACAGGTGAGAGTTGAAGGGATGGCTGAAAAATCTACAGAAGAGTACTCCGATGAATACTTCGAATCAAGGCCGTTGGGAAGCAGGATTTCCAGCCTGGTTTCTCCACAGAGTGCAATAATCCCTTCAAAAGCGGTATTGGAAGAAGAATTAAAAAAGTGGTCAGAACTGGATGCCGGACTGATCAAACGTCCGGTCCATTGGGGAGGTTTTGAAATTATTCCAGATCGAATGGAGTTCTGGCAAGGAAGACAGGATCGTCTGCACGACAGGGTTTGTTACCAGAAAAAATTGGATTCCAGTTGGGAGCTCTTTCTCCTGGCACCTTGAGCATAAACCAAAACACATGAAAGAAAACAAAAAATCCAAAACGGATCAGAAAAAAGGCAAGGTCGTCAAATTTGAACCCTCAAATGATCAGGAGATAGGTTTGTTTGTCGAAGAAATCCTTCTCAATCACGAAGAAGATTTTAAGGAGGATTGTTTTTTTGAAGATATCATTGAAGCAGGCAGGGTCCTGTGGAATCTGGCCACTCTTCGGAAATTTCATCCCAAATTATTTTTGGATCTACTCCCGGAGGTGGAATTGGAGCTCGCCGAAATTGGATTGGTCAAATCCAAAATTCAGGAGATTTTGAAATTAAAAGAAACTAAATATTCCAGAGGAATTTATTTGGCTGATGAGGTGGAAATGTTGGATCCGGAAAATTCCAGTGCTCCAACAATTAAGGTCAACCTGATCAAAACAGAAAATTTTGCAGAATTTTTGAAGTCCAGTGTGATCGAATACCCTGAATTATATATGTTTTTTGGAATTGAAGACGAAGACGCATACGATGGGTCCGAATATATGGAAGACGAAGATGACAGTATCCCGGGATACATGGACCGGTTTAACCTCGTTTTAATGCCAAGACCAAACTTTGTATTGTGGGCAGAAAAATGGCTGAACGAAAACAACAAAAAGTCACTTTTGGAGGCAAAGAGTTTTGCGATTTCAAGTGATTGGGACCAAACCCCGATGGATGATTTGATAGAAACATACTATCAAAAAATGATGGAAGTCATTCTGATGAGAATTACAGAGAAAAAGAACTGGCCCAAAAAACTCAGTCTTTCTCTTTTTTACGATTGGTTTGAATGCCATAAGACGGAAGTCACCTACGATCTGGAAAGCGATATGGTGCTTAAATTTGGAGAGGGCTACCCCGATGATTTTGACTTTGACGCGAGCCTGAATTGATGGTCACTTGCCGGTTGTGAATGGTCCATTTTTGTGCAGCGCGGGAATAAAACTGAGCATATTGTAGAACGAGTTGATATAAGAAAAAAGAGCCTATGCAAAAATTTATTCTTCATCCCCTCCTCTTTGCCTTTATTCTGATCCAACCGATGTTGGCTCAGGATTTTATTGAGAAAGAAAGTCGGCTGATCCTCGACGATCTGATTCAGCATAGGCGGCATCTGCACCAGAATCCTGAACTCAGCAACAGGGAATTTAATACCGCCCAGTACGTTGCCAAGCACTTGCGCGAATACAATCTTGAAGTGAAGGAGGGGATTGCCCACACAGGCGTTGTTGGGATTTTAAAAACCAATCGACCCGGTCCCGTGATTGCGCTCCGGGCAGACATGGATGCCTTGCCTGTTGAAGAAAAATCAGGACTGCCCTTTGCCTCGCAATTAAAAACCAATTACAATGGCCAGGAAGTATCAGTAAGTCACGCCTGCGGTCATGATGCCCACGTCGCCATCCTCCTGGGCACCGCCCAATTATTGGCCAAACACCGCCATCGGTTGAAAGGAACCATTGTTTTTATCTTTCAGCCAGCAGAAGAGGGACCTCCCGAAGGCGAAGAGGGTGGCGCTCCGATGATGATTCAGCAAGGAGTATTGGAGGATCCAAAGGTGGAGGTCATTTTTGGATTGCACATGAATGCCCATGCTCCTGTAGGACATCTGTGGTACAAGCCGGGTGCATTTATGGCATCTGCAGACTGGTTTAAAGTGGAAATCACCGGAAAACAAACCCATGGTGCCAAGCCCTGGGACGGTGTTGACCCAATCACCGTTGCGGCACAGATCATACAGGGATATCAGACCATTGTAGCCAGACAAACAGACCTCACAAAGACACCTTTGGTGTTGACGGTGGGAAAAATCAATGGTGGGTTAAGAGAAAACATCATTCCCGAAAAAGTAATTTTTGGTGGCAGCATAAGGGTCATGGATACCAGCATTCAATACCAAACACACCGGAGCATGCATCTGATGACAAAAAACATCGCAGAGGCCTATGGAGCAAATGCCAGTTTGACCATTGTCCAGAGGTGCCCGGTGACTTTTAATACCCCTGACCTGGTGCAGAGAATGATCCCTTCCCTGCAAAAGGCTGCCGGAGCAGATCGCGTGTCATTGACCGATGGATCTACCTGGTCAGAAGATTTTGCCTGGTATGGTACCAAGGTGCCTTCCTTTTTTTTCAATCTGGGTGGCAGACCAGTTGGCATAGATCCTGATAAAGTGTCTCCCCACCATACACCCGGATTTGTGATAGATGACAGCCAGCTGGATGTTGGCGTCCGGGCTTTTTGCCATTTGGTAATGGATTACAGCCGGTAGGATGCACTTTTGCCATTTTATCAAATCCAGCCATTAAAAAAATCAAGTTGACGGCAGAATTTTTCAGAATGTTTAACTTTGTCTCATGAAACTCCACACCATTATTTCGATTTCTTTTCTGCTTATTTTGGCCTGCAAACCCAAGGTAGATTATGAGGCAAAAATGCAACAGTTGGCTGCAGAATGGACCGATGCATCCGCCCAATTAAGTGAAATAAAAATCAAGATCCGGAACAATCTCAATTCGATGCAATCCCTGATGCCCAACATCAAAATGGACAATGATGCATTCCGGAAAAGGAAACCGGACGAACAGAAATACCTGAAAGAAATGAAAACTGCCTTTGAAACTCAGTACAATGGATTGAGCAGAATGCAGGGAGAATTCTTGGACTTTGAGAAAAAATGGTCAGAACATTATTCACTTCTTCAAGATACACAATCTCAATTAAAATCAGACAAAACACCCGAAGACATTGAAGATCGGATCGTCCGGATTGAAAATATTTTGTTGGAGTCTCCCAGCAGCATTGACTCCTGGAACAAAAAAGCAGATGGTTCTTTGACCACGGCCATGACTGCCTATCAGCATATTTTCCAGTTGATGTATCAGAATAAATGAGTGAAAGCGTCTTTTGGAAAATTGGTTTTGGAAAATTTTATTGCATTTTCCTTTCCTCTCATGCTTAGAGGATCTCATCATGCTTAGTTCCCTACTCCTTTTTGCCTGCTTGATCCAGCTACGCAAAATTCACAACCCCACTTGCCTCTTCCTCTCTATCCTTCTTATTGTCCCAGATAATAGAATGACACAATACGCTTCTGGTCCAAGACCATCGACCTGGCTTGGTGAATATAGCGGATCCATTTTGTCTCTAACCAATGATTAAGTACACGAGAAAACCAATGGTCACAATGCTAATCAGGTTGAGGTAAAATCCCGCTTTCAGCATTTGATGCAAAGGGATTTTTCCCGATGAAAATACAATTGCATTGGGTGGAGTGCCCATCGGCAACATTCCCGCACAACTGGCAGCCAGGGTCATTGGAATACCAAGGATAAGAGGATTTAGATCCAAGGCCAAAGACAAACTTCCGACCACAGGCGCCATCACAATGACCTGCGCAATATTGGACATTATTTCACTCAGGAAAATAGAAATCGCGGCAATCAAAACAATGGAGAGAAAAACCGAAGAAGGCGAATGCAAGGATAGAAATTGTCCCATCTGTTGGATCACACCGGCATTTTCCAGGGCTTTTGCCAGCGTAAGGCCTCCACCAAACATCAAGAGGATTCCCCAACTCATTTTAGAAGTATCGGACCAATGCAACAAGCGTTCGTCTGTTTGTGGATCTTCGGTTTCACTGGGCTTATTCAGTTTAAGTTTTACACCGGATGGTATCATAAACAATAGCATTCCCGCTCCAATACCAATCATGCTGTCATGAATTTTTATTTGTAAAAACAATTCCAATGGTTCTCTAATGATCCATAGCATTGCAGCCAGTACAAATACCATCAGCGTTCTGATTTCAGAGGTTTTCCAAGGACCCAAAGCGCTTCTTTCTGTGCGAATAAAATCCATGGTTTTTTCCTGACTTCTCAGTCCATTGACAAAAATGACTTTTGTAAAAAGTAGATATAACAAAGCGAGTATCAAAATCGCGATCGGTAAACAAATTTTCATCCAGTCAAAAAATGAAATTTCCAATTGTAGTTGCTCTCTGGCATAAGCCACAAAAGCAACATTGGGTGGAGTCCCAATGATGGTCGCCAGACCACCGATATTTGCCGCATACGCAATTCCCAACAGAATAGAAATTTGAAAATATTTTAAGTCAGTGTCCGGATTTGTTTTTCCTATAACCGAAAGCACAGAAGTTGCGATGGGAAACATCATCATCGTGGTAGCCGTATTGCTCAACCACATGCTGATGAGAAAACTCGCCACCATAAATCCCATAAGTATTTGGTTGCCCTGGCTTCCGGTCCAAACGAGGATGTTCAAGGCAATTCTTTTATGCAAATTCCATTTTTCAATGGCAAGTGCGATGAAAAAACCTCCCATAAATAAAAAAATGATGGGATCTGCATAGTGGCGCGCTGTTTGTTGAATTTCTTCGATACCCGACAACGGAAATATCACCAATGGCAACAAGGCTGTGACGGGAAGTGGTAGTATTTCAAAAATCCAAAAACAAACCATCAATATCGCCACGCCTGTGGTGCTGAGCATTTTTATCTCTGATTGAAAGGGATTCCATAGGAAGTAAATTGAAATCAACAAGACAACGCCAAATCCCATCCACAGTTTTTGATCTTTCATGAGGGCTAAATTAATCCCATTTTCAATACCAACACGATCAATCTACTCCTCCAACTTATCATCGGTTCAAACGTTACATTTTCTCAGCAAAATCTATCTACAATGCAATATCAATTATTGGGCAAGAGTGGTCTGAAGGTTTCTCCACTTTGTCTCGGAACCATGGGATTTGGAACCGAATGGGGCTGGGGACTTTCACCAGAAGACAGCCATCAGATCTTAAAACATTTTGTAGACGCGGGTGGTAATTTTATTGATACGGCCAACCGATATACGGAAGGCTCCAGCGAAAAAATCATTGGAGATTTTATTTCCACAGACAGAGATCATTTTGTAATTGCCACCAAGTACAGCTTGCACGACAATCAAACCAACGTCAACGCTTCGGGCAACAACCGCAAAAACATGATCCGAAGCGTAGAGCAAAGTCTAAAGCGCCTGAAGACCGAGTTTATTGATTTGTTGTACCTCCATATTTGGGATCGATTGACACCCATCGAAGAGGTGATGATGGGATTGGATCATTTGGTCAGACAGGGCAAGGTACATTATCTGGGAATTAGTGATACGCCAGCCTGGGTGGTGAGTCAGGCACAGACGCTGGCTGAATCCAATGCCTGGAGCAAGTTAATTTCTCTGCAAGTGGAATACAGTCTCTTGCAAAGAACCCCCGAAAGAGAATTGATTCCGATGGCCAAACATTTTGGGATGACCGTAATGCCCTGGGCACCCCTTGCCGGTGGTGCATTGACCGGAAAATACCTAAAAGGAGAACAAGGTCGAATTAAAACAGGTAGCAGCAGATTGAATGAAAGGGCTGAAAAAATCACCAAAACTGTCCTTGAAATTGGAGATCAATTGGGGGTGCCGGCTTCGCACGTTGCCTTGGCCTGGACCAGACAGCAGGGCTTTTCCTGCATTCCAATTGTGGGTGCTACCAAATTGAATCAGTTGGACGAAAACATCAAATCATTGGCATTGGTCTTGTCTGCCGAACAGCTTGAAAAATTAAATTTGGTAAGTCAAATCGAATTGGGATTTCCCGGAGATTTTTTCAACGAGGCTGGTGTAAAAACCGTGACCTATGGAGGATTTTACGACCAAATTATCAAACCCTTTGAGTGAATTTAATAATCTGGATTCAGAATTGCTCAGTCTCTGAACTTATCCTAAGAAAATTGAATTCTAATGGGATATCCACCATTTTTAAAATAAAATCGAGGAGTTAAGAAATGGCAAATACCGTATATCACGCAGCAGAAACGAGAGGAAAAACCAAAATTGGTTGGTTGGATTCAAACCATACTTTTAGTTTTGGTTCTTATCAAAATAATCAAAGGATTCATTTTGGTGTTTTGCGTGTCTTGAATGATGATGTCATAGCAGGGGGAAGCGGTTTTGCTGCCCATCCTCACAGCGACATGGAAATTATTTCCATACCCTTGTCCGGGAGTTTAAAACACAAGGACAACATGGGTAATGAAGTGGTGATCAAGACCGGAGACATTCAGGTGATGAGTGCCGGTACGGGCATTCAGCACAGTGAATACAATGCAAGTAGCACGGAGCCCTGTTCATTCTTGCAAATATGGATATTTCCCCATCAAAAATCTGTAAAGCCACGGTACGATCTCTTTTCTTATGACACCGACTTGGAAAATCAATGGCAGCAATTACTTTCTCCCAATCAAGAGGATAAGGGTGTTTGGATTCATCAAAACGCATGGATCCACCTGGGAAAAATGTCAGAAGGAATTCAACTCAATTACGCGCTAAAGAATCCAAAAAATGGCTTGTACATTTTTGTGTTAAATGGAACCGTAAAAATTTACGATCAAATCTTGAATCCAAGAGATGGATTTGGGATCACCGATCCTGATCATGTGGAAATCGAAGCCGTACAAAATGCAGAAATCATCGTCATGGAATTACCCATGCATATTTAATAGTATAAAAATGAATCAAATTAAAAAGGCACACACGAAATATCCGGTTTTGGAATTAATTCAAAATCGCTGGAGCGCAAGAAGTTTCCGCACGGACAAGGACATCTCCATGGACGATCTTTACACCTTAATCGAAGCCGGTAGTTGGGCTCCAAGTTCAAGCAACGAACAACCCTGGAAATTTATCCTTGCACCGAGGGGCAGTGAGCAGTATCAGAAAGTGTATGATGCATTAATGGAAGGCAACAAACCCTGGTGCAAGAATGCTGCTGCATTTGTAGTTTGTCTGATCAGAACCCAGGTCGAAAAAACGGGGAAGGATAATTTTTATGCGATGCACGATTTGGGGCTTGCCAACGCGCAAATTTTATTGCAGGCTACTTCGATGGAAATTGCCAGTCATCCGATGGCCGGCATTGATAAAAATAAATTGACCGAATCTTTTAATATTCCTGAGGGAATCAAACCTGCGGTGGTCATAGCGTTGGGTTATCTAGATGAAGCTCAAAAACTCGAAGAGCCTTTTCTCACAAGGGAATTGACGCCTAGGAATAGGAAGCCTTTGGAGGAGATTATAATGCAGTTTTAAGTTTTAAGTTATTAGTTTTAAGTTATAAATCAGAGTATAACTTTTATTGCTTACAAATTCTTAAAGACTTAACACTTAAAACTCAACACTTAAAACTATTTCCTGTGATTTCATGAATTCCGTTGACAGGTTTATTATAACTTATAACCAATTACAGAGCCATCACTTCACGACTACAATTTTCTCCGACTTTAGCAAAACTCCTCGTTCAAATAAATTAACAAGGAAAATTCCTGTAGGCAACAGCTCTGTATCGATGACATTACTACCTTGAAATACGCGTTCACGGAGGACGGTTTGTCCTTGTGAATTTATTAGATGTAAGTACATACTTTCGGGCAAATAGTCATGTACATTTAGGACGAAGTGATCAGAAGCAGGGTTTGGAAAAATATCAGTTTTAATCTCAATTTTTCCTTCATCGTTAGTTGCTGAAGTTCCCACATTCAGTGTCCTACATAGAGTATCTGCGCCATATTTATTATTAACAATCAAACAAACCTCATAGATTCCATCCTTCTCGAAGCAGTGTATCGGAGAAGTATCCCTACTTTGTGTACCATCACCCAGATCCCAATACCATTCTGGTTCAGATTCTTCTGTTAAATACCCACTTAAATCCACAAACTCAAAACAGCGGTATCTGGCAGTGTCCTGATCATATCTCCACCAGGCCCAAGGCACATTGTCGATACCCAAAGTGTCACAATCGCTGCCATCGATAGGGCCGAGTCGGAAATGAGGAAAAAGTGGCATTGACCATATTACTGTAAATAAACGAATTTTCCGCAAATTAAAATCACTTTTCTCAGGAGCTAAATTAGGTTTTTCTATTGTGTGGTAAAAGCGAGAGGGGCGCATTGCAAAATGAATATAAATTTTACCATCAGGACCGGCAAGCATTTCTCCCATTTTTGCTTCAAGATGAAAGCTGTCTGTAACATGACTTATGACTCCATCAGTTGTTCCAATGATTTGCCTGTTACCCATTTTTCCATCTAAAATACTATATTGATACACGAAATCATCAATCGTTGTATACAAGTACTTAGAATTTGGGGAAAAACAGCCACCGGAGCCTCTACCATATGAGTAATCTGGGAATACATCGGATTGTCTATTAGACAATAGCCCTGTGCATCGGTCAAAATGATAAAACTCAACCCTGCCATGATCATCCCAATTATCATAAATCCTGGTTGTCATAGCATAATATTTTCCATCAGGAGAAAAAAATGCCCAACCGCCAGAATTGTCAGTAAATCTCTCCATATTTTGTATGAAAATGTTCTGAATCTTATTTTCAGAAAACAGTATGGTATAAAACTGATTTGATTGGAATCTTGGAATTAAAATCCACCAATCCCTGCCATTGGCGTGTTTGCAGGCTGCTAACATGCCAACAGTTGTTGTATCATTGAGAAAAATTTCATTCTTTGTCAATCGCATGGATGTGCTGTTTTCTTCAATGAGCACATTTCTTAGATTGTAAAAGTATGCATAAACTTCGTTGACCCCGGGTCTGGGGTCTCCTATTGTATTCCATAATCCAGTGAATAGTGAATAACTTGAATCATTCAAATAATCTGGTAACATCAGACTCATTTGAGGAGATCCATCGCAATAAGAGAATGGGCAGATATCTTCGTACCTACCAACATATTTGTGGAATCTGTTTTGCACGGTCTTGCCGTCAAAATGATACCTAAATTCTCCTGCTTTATTGCTGATCATTGCGCTAAAGTACGCCGTATTATTGATAAATTTGGACGAGTAAGTAAGCGATGGATTGCCATCCTGAGTATCAAAACTCAGGATGGCTGGTCCATAAATAGAATCAATGGGTAAAATATCATTAAATCCAACAACCCAATTAAAATCATGTTTCTGTGCCAAAGCTCCAGAAGCAAAATATAAGACAAAAATCACTGAAATTACGAATTTCATAATCTAAGTATTTTGGAAAAATTAATTTACCTAAAGCTTTATGAAAGGTATGGCCTTCATTGGTATCTTGTCTGACAGTATTTGGATTCTGTAAATACCAGTTGGCCATTCAGATGTATTCACTTTTGTATTGGACTCTTTATGACTTAACAAACTATAAATCGGAGTACCCATCACATCAAAAATAAGGATGTCATAAGGTTCAGATTTGACTTTATCATTTCTCCACTCCAGCTCTATCCATTCCTGTGAAGGATTGGGAGTTATTTTTAAATTTATGGAGTTTAATGGTATCTGATCCTTATTTTTTGAAATCAATTCTGACTCCTCTTCACACAAATCTTCATCATCAAACAATACTTCCGGTTTATAATGTGCATTGATGCTTCTGGCGAGAAATACAAGGCTGCCATGACTATTGGGACATAGATTGGATAAAGCATACAAATCAGCCAATTGAGTAGAATCTGCTTGAACCACTTGTGGAAAAACCAGGTCCAATTGCAGCTGTCTAACCGCTTTCTCATTGGTTTCTATATCTCCCGTTGGACTCAGATAATTTAGAATTTGCTGAGAAGAATTTTTAACAGTATTCATTGTGCTTAAATGTGAAGTGTCATTAGAATACAAAGTGGAATCAATAAAGCCCAAGCTATCAGAGAAAAGATCTAGTTGTTCAAAAATATCTGTACTATCTTGTTCATCTTCTGCATATTCAAGCTCAGTGAATAAGGAGTCAATAACCAAAGAATAATCAAGAGCTATTTGCAGTAAAGAATCCATAATGAGTACATCTTCATATTGTACCGCGGCTGCTTGGTAAATCAAGCTGTCAAACATATGCAATTTCATCAGATTGCTTCCAAACTGTGCATCATAAAAAGAATCTAGTGAGGTGTGTTCAGAAAGAAGATCGGATAAAACCGAAGTAGTTGATATAATTGTCTGGCACCATCCCACTGTAAGATTTCTCCATTTGTTTCTCCAGAAAGTTCTCCTTCAGCGACTGCAATGTCCGTATCTGAAAAATATTCTTCGGGATACCTCCGCAATTCAGTAATTGGAATCTGACAAATGCTGGAGGATAGACATGGGGTAGTAACGGTAACATTTACCGTGGTAAACCAATCTGTACCTGAACTTGAGCAGGATTGTGACGGGTTGATGTTTTGTGGCCATGTAGGCAAACTACATCCTGCTGCTTTTATTTTTGATAGTTGGTTAATACTTCTAATCAATATAGCATCTATGCGTTGGCTTTGTTGAGATGGAGCCCAGGTGTTTTGAGAGACTTGTCCGGCTTTAGGATTGCGAGAATCCGGTTGTGGGCCAAAAAAACCATCCTCGATGACGAGACCATTAGAGTAAGTGCCTTGGCTGCGATTTCCATACCAGGTTGTTCTGGGGCTAGATCCAGTAAACTTGTATGCATTCACTGGGTTTATCACATTATTGCAACATACTATGTTTTGGATACCTTTTTTAATGATAATACCTTCAGGTACGTTTTCATCTTGCACAGATGATGTAATTGGATTGTTGATAATATAGTTATAATTAGAACCCCGTAGTTCAATACCTGATGAGAGCACCACATCATCCGGCTTTTCCAGACTAAAATTAATGTTATTTTCATGAATATAAATCCCTGTAGAGCTTTCCATAAAAACTCCCCAGCAACCAATGTCTAAATTAAAATCATTCAATGAAACATCACCACCACTTGCTTTTGCATTGATCAAACTAACCGCCCTTCGCTCTGGATGTGTTGGTCTAGGTGAAATGGTAAATGTATTGGATTGAATGATAGGTGCAATCCCAGGTATTGGTGAAATAGCATAGACTCCATGTCTGTCAAAAGTAAAATTATTATTAGGAAAAATTTTAGATTTTGACATTGCATTAAGATCATATATACCAGCGATGACGCTATCTGTAGTGTTGTTACTTACAAGATCCAACTTTGAAGATTGTGCTCTGATTGCTGAATGAAGTTGATACATATTACATCCGCGAATAATTCTGCCAGTGCTGTTTAACAAGTTAATAGCATACCCACCATCATTTATTAAATAATCACAAGGATTTTCATTGTATGTATATAAATTTCTAAACGTAACATTATCAACTGCAACTGTAGAATTTTCCGAGGTTATTCCATCATGTAAATCTTTGAAGTAACCATATATCATACGAAGACTTGCGTTATTCACAACCCAGACACCTTGTTTTGATCTATCTAAATTGCCAGTGGTATTAGAAGCGTCATTCAAAAGTGTTCCATTGCATAAAAATTTGCAATTATTAAATCCAGGAGCACTAGAACTTGATGTACCATCCAGTTTTATTCCAGTCCAGTTTCTATCAAATGTACAAAACGATATATAGTGTCCGATATCATACATTTCGATCGCGATTCTTGCATCATAAAATTTACAAGAATTGATCGATGCTGAGTGTTGTCCAGCATTCAATTTAAGTCCTTTATACATGTCATTAGTGCAAGATCTAAAATTTGTGTGAGATAGGTTCGTATACCCATTTACAACTATCTCAGATTCTGAGTCCATATACACTTCAGAATCAATGAATTCTAAATAATCTGTTTCAATTATACCATATATACAAATAACTTCACCATTTGCTCTAAAGTCTGAAATATAGGTTGTTTGTCCTCTTTGACCATATTCAGTTGCACCTGATGGGCAGTCGCAGGTATTTGTTGCCACTTTCTTGTTGAATGTTCTGAGGAATAAATTATCCAGTGGATTGGACTTTATATGTACTAAAGGTGAGGGAAGGGCATTTAGCCTAAACACCCCGCTGGCCATGATAAGGGATAAGAGGACAAGGAATTTGATGAGCTGATGAGCTGATGAGCTGATGAGCTGATGAGCTGATGAGCCCAAATTCGAGCTGGCAAAGTTACTGTTTGCCGGGGAGAAAAACATCTTTTTCATTTGAAATTGATTTGAGTTAAAAAATAATAATTACAGTCCAATTGGCCAATGCAATCTCATCTTGAACTGTAGCGAATAACTTATCTTCTCCTTCAAAAGCGCGTCTACTGATTGCCTCAGTCTAAATAAAATGTCCATGGTGATTTCCCGATATTCTCCTGACCCTCCTTTGTCCCAAAATTGGAGAATCAATGAATTCCTGACAAAAATACAAAATAAAGTTTAAATAAGTTCCAAATAAGTTGAGAAATGGGCAAATATCAGGTAAAACCCTTAGAGAAATAAATCAGGGAAAACCCTGACAATTTTTCAAAATTCTTTTCTATTTTAATATTTGTATAATAGAATTATAGATATGTAAATTATTACAATATAAATAAATATGATCTTTTTTGATACATTCTTCGGTGAAGCTTATTTGGTTTCATTATTCTTCAATAACTAATAATGCCTACAGCAGAATTTATAGGTTTATGACGCCTGTGGCGTCGCTACGGTTTCCAAATTTTCAAATTGACTAATTCTCTAATTCTCTAATTTACTAATTATTCCACCATAAAAGCCGTCTGATAATAATTATTGACCGCTCCAATTAATTTTGGCTTGAAATAAAATGCTTCTTCCATGATTTTCATGGCTCTAAATTCGTGCATCGGCACATTAAATTCATCAAATAAAATGACGTCTCCTGATTTTAAAAAGGGATGCAGACTGGCCAAGGTAAATAAAGTGGAGGAAAATAAATCTGCGTCGAGGTGAATGATTTTTCGGGTGGATTTTAGCGATTCGTGCTGTTGGATAAAATTTGGAAGTGTGTCTTGAAAAAGGCCTTTGATAAAACTGGCGCGACTGTCCTGCACTTCCGGAATGTTGGCCATCAAGGTCCCCTTTCCAAAAAACATGCCCCAGTGTTCCGGCAATCCTTCAAACGTATCAAAGCCTATAAATTGACTTTCCGGATTTTTATTTTCTTGCAGCCACCAGCGAAATGAATGTCCTTCAAAGACTCCGAATTCCAAATAGATTATTTTTTGAGAAGCCAGATCCTGTTGATCAGATACATATTTATACAATTCCAATCGTCTGGAGTAATCCCGATGGTTATTGTAAAAATCATTCTTAATATTTTTCCGATCTTGCCTGGAAGCCCAGCGCGAAAGGCTCATCAGGTTGGCAAAAAATGATAGCGGTTTTTCCAACCAGCCCAATACAATGTGCAATTGAAGCCTGAGAATAAAACCTTTTGCCAAGGCATTAAAATGAATAAACCATTGGCTCATCATGACAATTTCTGATTTTTAAAAATAAAAATTCAAACATGGATTAATAAGCGCGAACTTCCTTTTTCTGCATATAGTTAATGAATGCATTGTTGACTACGCGATTACCTCCGGGTGTAGGGTAGTTTCCTGAAAAATACCAGTCTCCTTTGTGCTCGGGGCATGCTTTGTGCAGCCCTTCCAGCGTTTGAAAAATAATATCCACCGGAATTCCTATGTTTTTTGGGGTCAGTATTTTTGCGATTTTTTTGGAAATGGCTTCGTAAGAATAGAGCTTGTACAAATCAATCATCCCGTTTTGAATTTCTTCAAATGCTTTTCCATTTTCAAAAACGCAACGATCGTAAGCTTCATCCAATAAATATTCCTTTCCATCTTCCTGAAGCAGCTCGACCAAAGCGTTAAAAGCGACAAATTTTCCCAATTGGGACATGTCTATGCCGTAACAATCCGGAAAGCGTATTTGAGGAGCAGAGGATACCACGATGATTTTGGCAGGTTTGAGGGTGTGAAGGATTTTAATAATGCTGTCTCTGAGTGTGGTACCTCTGACAATTGAATCATCCAGTACCACCAAAGTATCCTTGTGGTTTTTGACAATACCGTAGGTCACATCGTACACATGCGAGACCAATCCCCCCCGGATTTGATCATTGGCTATGAAAGTCCGCATTTTTTCGTCCTTGACCACCAGTTTTTCGATCCGTGGTTTTTGTGAAAGTATCCGCGTGATTTGATCTTTGTCCGCATTGGTGCTAAGCTTGAGGATGTCCTGAGTTTTCTTTTCATTGAGATAATCGTGCAAACCTTCTGTCAGACCATAGAATGCGGTTTCAGAAGTGTTTGGAATATAGGAAAAAACAGTATTTTCAAGATCGTAATCCACGGCTTTCAGCACAGAAGGAACCAATTGGCGACCCAAATTTTTTCTCTCCTGATAAATGTCGTAATCATTACCTCTGCTGAAATAAATCCGCTCAAAGGAACAGGATAATTTTTTGCCCGGTTCTATGCAATATTCCTGCTTAACCTCGCCGTGGTGTTTGATAATCAATGCACTGCCCGGACTGATTTCCTGAATATCGGTTCGCCTAACACCCAAGGCTGTTTGCAAAGCCGGACGTTCGGAGGCAACTGCAACAATCTCATCATCCTGATAGTAAAATGCAGGTCTGATCCCATTGGGATCGCGTAGGATAAAGGCATCACCGTGCCCAATCATACCTGCCATCACATACCCCCCATCAAATTTTTTAGCGGCTTTTTTTAAGACCCTGGCTATGTTGAGATGATCAAATATCAGAGGGTTGATTTCCATTTGATTGTAACCTTCCGGTTTGTACCAATTGAAAAGATGCTGCACTTCTTCGTCGAGGAAATGTCCGATTTTCTCCATCACGGTCACCGTATCAGACATCACTTTTGGGTATTGACCCAGACTGACCAACTTGTCAAAGAGTTCGGTGATGTTGGTGAGATTGAAATTACCGGCCACCACAAGATTGCGGCTGATCCAGTTGTTTTCCCGAATAAATGGATGGACGGTTTCGATTGAATTGTCACCGTGTGTGCCATATCTGAGATGGCCTAAAAGCAATTCCCCTGTAAAGGGTTTATTGGCTTTGAGCCAGGCGGGATCATTGAGTTGGTGTTCCGGCAGATCCTTGAAATGCTTATAAACGGATTCAAACAGATCCTGCAGGTAGTTGGAAGAATTGCTCCTTCTGCGGGAGATGTACTTTTGGCCCGGACTTACCCCCAGTTTGATGGTTGCCAAACCAGCACCGTCCTGACCTCTGTTGCGTTGCTTTTGCAACAAAAGATTCAGTTTTTGCAGACCGTAGAAGGCCGTACCGTATTTGTTATGGTAATATTCGAGGGGTTGGAGAAGCCGGACCAATGCAAGTCCGCATTCATGTTTGATTTGGTCGCTCATGATCTGTATGACCGCACAAAATTAAGCATTTATATTGATCTGGCGGAGGGTTTGAGGGCTTTATTTTTTAGAGGCTTAAAATCTGATCCCGGCTTCCTTTTTAAGTGCTAACTTTGTAGCTCTGTGGACACAAACTGGACAATGATTTTAAGATTTTTCAAAAACTTTCCATTTTTCCTTCAACACTTCCCCAATGGCCGATCTCATTAAGTTATTACCCGATGGGGTGGTCAATCAGATTGCAGCGGGAGAAGTGATTCAACGACCTTCCTCTGTGGTTAAGGAATTGTTGGACAATGCCATCGATTCAGGTGCCACTGAAATCAAACTTCTGGTAAAAGAAGCCGGCAAATTGCTAATCCTGGTCCAGGACAATGGTTGCGGGATGAGCCCAGCAGATGCCCGAATGGCTTTTGAGCGGCATGCTACTTCCAAAATCAGGACATCCAATGATCTTTTTGGGATCCGCACCATGGGATTCAGAGGCGAAGCCATGGCATCCATGGCTGCTGTGGCTGAAGTGGAATTAAAGACCAAACGGGCTGAAGATGCTGTAGGGACCAGAATCTTGATATCGGATTCAAAAGTAAGAATTCAGGAGCCTTGTGCCTGCATTGACGGGACTCAGGTTTCAGTACAACATTTGTTTTATTCTGTTCCTGCCAGAAAGAAATTTCTGAAGTCTGATTCGGTCGAATTGAGACACATACATGATGAATTTGTTTCTCTGGTGCTTGCCCACCCCGAGATTTCCTGGAGTTATAACAATGGCAACAATGAAGTGTATAATTTGTCTTCCGGTGGATTGAAGCAGAGAATCGCAGGGATCTTTGGAAAAAAATACCTGGAAGAACTTATCAGTTTAGAACAGGATACCGAAGTCGTGGGCATTCGTGGATTTATTGGAAGTCCCGTCCTCGCTAGAAAATCCAGGGGAGAGCAATTTCTTTACATCAACCGAAGACCCATCAAAAATCACTATCTCAACCACGCCATCTCCTCTGCTTATGAAGAACTCCTGGCCTATGGCAATTATCCCTTTTATGTTTTGTTTTTGGAAATGGATTCACAGAAAATTGACATCAATGTGCATCCCACCAAACAGGAGATCAAGTTTGAAGACGAGCGCTTGATTTATAATTTTTTAAAGGTTTCTGTCAAATACGCACTTGGAAAAAGTGTTCTTACACCCGGTCTTGATTTTGACAACGCCAGCCCTGGACTGGATCAAATGATTGGTGGTGGAAACTCCCTTATGAGAAGGACTTTCGAATCAGCGCCACCTTCGTCAAAAGCCAACTGGAAAGATCTTGCTTTTCCCGCGGCGGACAGGGATACCGTTCAAAAGCGTGAGGAAACTATATTTAATGGTCAAGACCCAACCATTGGACAAGGTATTTTTGCATCCAGTTCCGGTTTGGACAATCACTGCATCCAGATTTACGATTCATACATCCTTTTGCCCAATGCCAATGGGCTTTTATTTATTGATCAACAGGCTGCCCACGAGAGAATTCTCTATGAATCTTACCTGAAGAACATGAAGGACCAAACATTTGAAAAACATCGATTGCTTTTTCCGCAAACCATGCACCTCAACAAAAGCGACGCAGAACTCATGCAACAGATGATGCCACAACTCAATGCCGTTGGATTTGACATTGAAGATTTTGGAACAGGCTCCTTCATAGTGCACGCCATGCCTGCGATGCTGGAAGGTAAATTCAATGAAATCACTATCATCAAAGCGACTCTGGAGGAATACAAGTCCAATTTGGAATTTGATCTCAGCCCAAGTGAAAATGCGGCCCGCTCCCTGGCCAAATCTTGTGCCATCCGAAAAGGAAGACCCATGGGGCAGGAGGAAATGAGCTTGTTGGTGGAACAACTTTTTTTATGCGATGCACCACAGATAAGCCCATTCGGAAAGCGCACCAGCTTTCAGATTAAAATGTCAGATTTTAAGAAAAATTTTTATGCCTTATGATGCCTATCACCGATGCAGTTAAGTATTTGCTATTGATCAATGTTCTGATGTTTGCTGGCACCAACATGCTGATGGGAAGCGACAAATACATTCTGGCTTTGTTTTATCCGGAAAGCGATTATTTTAAACCCTGGCAGGTGGTCACCCACCTCTTTATGCACGCCAATCTATCCCATCTGATGTTCAACATGCTCTCCTTATTTTTTATAGGACCGCTCATGGAAAAAACATTGGGCACCCAGCGATTTTTGAGCTTTTATTTTTTGTGTGGATTTGGAGGAGCCTTTCTTCACACCCTGATCAAATGGTATCTCATTCATTATATGGGAAATTACGAAGAAGCAGGAATTCCGGCGCTTGGAGCATCCGGTGCGATTTTCGGATTATTTATTGGCTTGGCCTATTTTTACCCCAATCTGGAAATGTATCTGATGTTTATTCCGGTTCCCGTCAAGGCCAAATACATTGCCTTTGTCCTGATTGCTGTGGATCTATTTTTGGGTGTAGGAGGATTTAAAACCGGTGTAGCCCATTTTGGTCATCTCGGCGGAGCTTTGTTTGGTTTTTTAATGTTGTATAAATTTTACAGACCGCGTTAGAGTGTTTGAAGAATTAGGGAAAGATATAAAATACCAGATCAGAACGGGAGGAATCATTACCCGTCTGATCCTTTTTTGCATTTTGATTTTTTTTCTGCTCAATCTGTTGCGATCATATTATATGATCAGCGATCGCGGTGTTGACACCGGCGACTTCAACCTGTTGCTAAAATATGTGGCCATGTCTTCAGATCCCAAATTTGTGCTGCTGCACCCTTGGGTTTTGATCACCCATCTATTCGTTCACATGGGTTTGTTTCATCTTTTATGGAACATGGTAGCCCTTCATTGGTTTGGAAGAATTGTCGAAGACCTGATCGGAAGCAAACATCTTGGTTTGATTTTTTTCGAAGGAGGCTTGGCCGGAGGTATTCTGTTTATGTGTACCGCCTGGTTGGTTCCATGGTTGTCAGGAGCAGATCTCGCATACGGTGCTTCGGCAGCAGTGATGGCCTTGCTACTTGCAGCTGCTACGATTTCGCCCAATTATACCATACGATTGCTTTTAATCGGACCAGTTTCCATTAAATATCTGGCTGCTGCTTTGATCCTGATTGATTTGATCTTTGCAGGTCAAAACTCCAACAGCGGTGGCCGCGTCGCCCATTTGGGTGGTGCTTTGTTTGGATATTTGTATATTTTTCTTCTGAGAAGCGGAATAAGCCTTGACCCAAGCCAATGGTTTGGATCTGATGCGGACATTAAAGTGCAAAAGAAAAAAGCGAAAGTGGTGCATGAAGAAAAAAAGAAGTTTACCAAACCAATTCCAAAGGATCCTTCCGATCGCCTCGATGTGCTGTTAGATAAAATCCGGCAGCATGGATTGGATTCTTTGACAGAAGCAGAAAAAAAAGAGTTGGATCAAATCAGTCAGTCAAAGCCATGATCCATTTTTTGTTTTCTCTCAACATAGTCTGGGGACTAATCTGTCTGATACTTTATCTGGTGGTGGGAGTGGATCCAAAAAATTTTTGGTTGTTTTCCATTTCCAGTTTATTGATCCCTGTCAGTTTTGGAATCAACATCTTCTTTATTTTTATCTGGTTGTTTGTAAAATGGAGATATGGAATCCTTTCTTTGATTATTTTATTGCTTGGATATGGTCAGCTGAATAAATTTATTTCCCTCAACGAGGCAAGTGATGTTCCAAAATGCAGGACCAATGGATTCAGACTCATGAGTTTTAATTTGTATGGTTTGAAAAATACCAAAGATCCCAATGAACAAATTCAGTTGGCCAAAAAAAACCAGTTTCTGGGTTTTTTAAGGAAAACAGAACCGGATGTTTTTTGCGTCCAGGAAAACAACTTGTTTGCAGATAAGATCATCACAGAAACAGGATTGTTTAAGTACGTGCATTATTCCATCAAACACGGTGCGGCGATTTATTCTCAACACCCGATCATGGATCAGGGTATCATAGACTTTGGAAAAATGACCAATTCCTGTGTCTGGGCGGATATCATGATCGAAGGCAGACGGTTGAGGGTTTACTCCACCCATCTGGAATCCAACAGAATCTCAAGCGAGGTCCATCAACTTAAAGACAATGAAGAAGAAGATCAGGAGGAAAAATTGGGATTGATCAGAAGCATGGTGCGGAAATACAGGAGAACTTCCGTCAGGCGGGCGAAACAAGCAGATCTGATCGAAATGCACGCTTCACAATCCGAAATCCCCGTCATTATCGCGGGTGACTTCAATGATACGCCGTATTCTTATGCCTACCGCAGATTGGGCCACAACAGAGCTGACAGTTTTTTGGAAAGAGGATTTGGAATAGGGACTACTTTTGTGGGTTTAATTCCTGGATTGAGAATCGATTTTATTTTGGCGGATAAGAAAGGAATCGAATTTTGTAAACACCAGGTTTTGCAAACACCATTTTCAGATCACAATCCGATCTTGGCTGAGATTTATTCAAAATAATTTGCCCATGAGATCCGCTTTTACATCCATTGTATTGATTGTTTTTTTTGCAGGTTCAATGCTAAATGTCCAGGCTCAGATGTCTTTTCAAACTAGCTTTGAGAAGGATACTCTGCAAACCACTACTTACGAAGATTGCATCCTATTTTATCAAAAACTAGAAATTCATTTCTATCAACTTCATGTAATAAACATTGGGGAATCCGACACAGAGGAACCCCTGCGCTTGGTGGTGATCGATCGCGATGGATTGGTAGATCCCTCTGAAATCAGAAAAAAAGGAAGAGGTCTTGTCCTGATGAACCATGGGATCCATCCAGGAGAGCCGGAAGGCATTGATGCGGGAATGATGTTGGCTAGGGACCTTCTGATCCATCCGGAAATGAATCGATTCTTGGATTCTGTAAGTGTGCTGATGATTCCTGTGTACAATATAGGCGGGAGCAAGCTCCGCAATTCGCTGACCAGGGTCAATCAAAACGGACCGAAGGAATACGGCTTTCGCGGCAACCGAAATTATCTTGATCTCAACCGGGACTTCATAAAGGCTGATGCAGAAAATACGAAGAGTTTCCAAAAAATGTTTGTCCATTGGGAACCGGATGTTTACATCGAAACTCACACCACCAACGGCGCTGATTACCCTTACCGTTTGACCTTGCTGGGATCCCAAAAAGACAAACTCAGTGCGCCGGTGGCTGAATTTATGTACAAAGATTTTTTTCCGCATTTGTACCGCTCGATGGAGCTCGAAGGAGATCCCGTCTGTAGGTATGTCAATACCGATTCAAGTCCAAGAAATGGTTTAAACGGATTTATGGATTCGCCTCGATATTCCTCGGGCTATACTACCTTATTTCACACCGCTTCTTTTCTGATCGAGACCCACATGCTCAAACATTACAAACCCAGGGTGCAAAGTACGTATCGCCTTTTAAAACACGGTTTGGAATATTTGTACGCCCACAAACACAAGTTGCTCCTTGCCCGTCAATCTGCTTTTGAAATAGACTTTCAAGCCAAAAAATTTTGTTTGAAATACCAAGCTTCAAAAAATCAAACCGATAGCATTTTGTGGAGTGGTTACGACACCGTCATGGTGCATTATCCTGAATTGGGTCTCAGCCTCCACCGATATGATCCAATGAAATCCTATACCATCAAATTGCCATGGAAAGACCGCTTCGAATGTGCCGGAGAGGTCGATATCCCAAGTTACTACTTGTTGCCGAGAGCTTATCGCGCGGTGGCAGAAAATCTCAAACGAAATGGGGTAAGGCTCGATACATTGAAACGGGACAGCCTGGTCGAGGCCTGGTATTATAAAATTGAAAAGACCAAACCAAGCAATTCGCCGTACGAAGGACATTTTTTGCACCAGGAAGTCCATACCATCAAAATCAAAAGCTCATTCCCATATTTCAAAGGAGATTATATCATCTCCACAAAGCAAAAAAGTCTGAGGTATCTGATGACTGCATTGGAGCCGGGCAGCACAGATTCCTATTTTGTCTGGAATTATTTTGACGGAATTTTACAGAGAAAGGAATATTTTTCAGATTACCTCTTCGCCCCTTTGGCTGAAAAATTATTGACAGAAGATGAAATTCTGAGGGCCAATTACCAGAAAAAATTAAGAGATGATCCTGAATTTGGAAAATCCGATGCGCGCAGATTGCAGTGGATTTACCAACAATCCAAGTACGCTGAGCCCTATTATTTAATTTATCCGGTAGCCAGAATCGAATAGACGCATGAATTATACTTCTCATATTGCTTCATGCAGCTATCTTTGCGCCGGAAAATGAAAAATTTCTAAAATCGCCATAAAATATTGTTCAACCAAGCAGAATACCGATGAATACAATGATCCAAAAAATCCTCCACAATCGGAACATCCATCTGATCGCAGTGGGATTGATTTCTTTTTTATTGTATCTGAATACAACAGCCAATCAATTTGTTCTGGATGATTTTATAGTCATCAAAAACAATGAATTTACCACCAAGGGAGTCAGAGGAATCCCTGATATTCTGCGATACGACAGTTTCAGGGGTTTTTTGAAGAGCGAGCAATCTGCATCTGCCGTAACGGGTGGAAGGTACAGGCCATTTACTTTGGTCTTTTTTGCAACGATGTGGGAATTGTTCCCCGACAATGCGATGGTGTTTCACCTAATGAATGTGATTTTCTTTTCCCTTCTGTGTTTGGTCATTTATCTTGTCCTCCATCAATTGTTGAAACTAAATTTTCCGGAACAAGCCAGACCGTTGGCCTTCCTGACTGCTTTGTTGTTTGCATGCCATCCGGTTCACACCGAGGTGGTGGCCAATGTCAAAGGATTGGATGAGATTTTCTCTCTCTTGTTTTCCTTACTCGGTTTTCATTTTATTCTGAGAGGTATTGATCACAACAAATTGTCGGAATTCTTCAAAGCATTGATACTATTTACCGTCGCCATGTTTTCCAAAGAAAATGCGGCTCATTTTCTATTGCTTTTTCCGATCGGAATCTTGTTTTTTAGAAAGACTACATTGTCACAGGCATTCAAATCAGTCTGGCCTGCATTGACAGGATTTGCTTTGTACATGGCGGCAAGGATCGCGGTGATCGGTTTTACTTTGTTTGAAAAAGGACCGATGGATATGATGGTCAATCCATTTTTAAAATACCGCGGCACAGAGTTGATTGAAGCGAGTACTTCTGAAAAATTGGGCATGATTTTCTATTCTCTTTTAAAATACCTGGGTCTTCTGATTTTTCCACATCCCCTGACACATGATTATTTCCCAAAGCACATTCCTTTGATCAAACTCCAGTCTCCCATTCCATTACTTTCTTTGTTGGTTTATATGTTGATTGTTTTCTTTGTTTTGAAATTTTGGAAGACCAATAAAATAGCAAGTTATTCCATCCTTTTGTTTTTATTTCCCACCCTATTCATTAGCAATTTATTTTTTCCGATAGGTACTCCCATGGGAGAGCGTTTTATTTTTAGTTCGTCGTTAGGGGCCTGTCTGTTGTTTGCATTTTGGATGTTAAAGGGTATCAACAGTATCAAGTGGAATACGCTGAGTTTTTCTTTTCTATCGATTATTCTGGCTTTGTTTTCCTATAAGACAGTTGCGAGAAATTTTGTTTGGAAAGACAATTACACACTTTTTTCTACCGACGTCAAAGTATCGTCCAATAGTGCAAAAGCCCATAGTTCTTTGGGATTTGACAGGATGAGTAAGTTCAGGGAAACCAGGGATACCGCCTTGGCTTCAAAAATCTTAGACGAAGGAATACTGCATCTCGAAAGAGCTGTGGCGATCAATCCAAGAGAAACCAGTTGTTATCATTACCTGGGGAACGCTTATTACATGAGAAGAAATTATTTAAAAGCCATTGAATATTACAACCGTTATATTGAGTTTATTCCAAACGATTACGATATTTTGAAAAATCTCGGAGTGGCCTACCGGGAAGAAGGCCGAGCAATGGCTTTAAAACAAAATGATCTTGAAACCGCTTTGGATCATTTGTTCAAATCCTTGCAATTGAACCAAAATGATGCACGCACCGTGGAGTCCATCGGAATCGCATATGGTGCGATGGAAGAATTTGATCAGGCTCTCAATTATTTACACAAAGCAGCGGATATGGCGCCCAGAGACGCTTACATTGTAGTAAATCTGGCCAACACTTATTATAAAAAAGGAGATCGGATGACGGCCACCGAATACATGAAAAAAGCTTATCAAATTGATCCCAAACTTGGCAATAAACTGAGTCAGACCCAGAAAGAGTTTTTTTAATGCTGAGTTTAGATAGGCTAAGTTTGATGCATGGTGTGGAGATAGGCTAAGTTTGATGCATGGTGTGGAGATTGGCTAAGTTTGATGCATGGTGTGGAGATTGGCTAAGTTTGATGCATGGTGTGGAGATTGGCTAAGTTTGATGCATGGTGTGGAGATTGGCTAAGTTTGATGCATGGTGTGGAGATAGGCTAAGTTTGATGCATGGTGTGGAGATAGGCTAAGTTTGATGCATGGTGTGGAGATAGGCTAAGTTTGAAACTTAGCCTATCTCCACACCATGCCATTTAAAATAAGCCCATTCAGCTCTGGACATCGTTCAAATTCTCCCTACTTTTGTAGAATGAATCTTTATAGACGCTATTTAACAATTGTCTTAATCTTCAGTTGGATTATTGGAGTTTCCCAGGATAAATCTGGCTATTTTCAGCAAAAATTGTCTTATGACATAGAAATTCACCTGGATGATCAAAAGCACGAATTGGCAGGAAATATCAGCATCCGATATCAAAACAACAGTCCGGATGTCCTGGACAAAATTGGTTTCCATCTTTGGCCCAACGCTTACTCTAAAAAAAACACCGCTTTTGCCAGGCAAAAACTTCTTCACCGCAGTTTGAAATTTTATGAAGCGGAACCTGAGCAAATGGGTGGTTTGGACAGTCTATCCTTCACTGTAGATAATTTTCCTGCACGCCTGGAGTGGGTCAAAGGAAATCCTGACATGGCCTGGCTGATCCTTCCTAAGGCTTTAAAACCAGGACAAACAATTGAAATAAAAACTCCATTTACATTAGATATTCCCAATTCTTTCAGTCGGCTGGGGCAGGCGGATCAAACCTATCAACTGACGCAATGGTATCCCAAACCCGCGGTGTATGATCGGAAAGGATGGCATCTGATGCCTTATTTGGATCAGGGGGAATTTTATTCGGAGTTTGCTGACTACTCCGTCAAAATCAATGTGCCGTCATCCTATCTGGTGGCTGCAACAGGTAGCTTGCAGAATCTGGAAGAGAAATCTTATCTCTTGCAAAGAAGTGAAGACAGCAAAATCGCCATTGAATCCGGCAAGGACCTAGTTTTCCCCGATGGATCGGATCAAAACAGAAAAACCCTGCATTATCTCGCGAAGGATGTTCACGATTTTGCCTGGTTCGCAGACCGGAAATTTTATGTGCAGCTTGATACCTTGCATTTGTCCGATCACAAGGTCGTGGAATGCTGGACCTTTTTCAACGATCGCGAACTGTGGAAAAATTCAGTTTCTTTTGTTAAGCGGGCCGTCCAATTTTACTCGGATTATGTAGGCGAATATCCTTATCCACAGGCTACCGCCGTCGAAAGCGCACTAAGCGCCGGAGCAGGCATGGAGTATCCCATGATTACCGTCATCGGAAGTGCGGGTAGCGAATCTTCTCTCGATGAAGTGATCACCCATGAAGTTGGACACAATTGGTTTTACGGCGTGATCGCAAACAATGAAAGAGATCATCCCTTTATGGACGAAAGCATAAATTCCTACTATGAAAATCGCTACATGGATCAATACTATCCGGTTCGCATGGAATTTTCAGGAATTCCATTCTCACGATGGTTTGGCAGAGTGGATGCAGAACAATTGGGTTATCTATTGATGGCGAGAAATTATTTGGACCAACACCCCGATCAAAATTCTGAAGAAATCCTAAGCATCAATTATGGGCTCGATGTATATAGCCGCGCTCCCAAGCAAATTGCGCAGGCAGAGCGCTTGTTGGGCACAGATAAATTTGATCAGATCATGCAGACTTATTTTCAAAGGTGGAAATTCAAACATCCATATCCGGAGGATCTGTACGAGATTTTCAAAGAATTGAGTCCGCTAAAAATGGACTGGTTGTTTGAAAAACTCATTCATAAAGACCAGAAAATTGATTACGCCATCCAGGATATCAAATTAAAGGAGAATTTGGTCCAGTTGAAGATAAAAAATAAAACAGCTGTAAACACTCCTTTGCACTTATCAAAAATGCATAGAGATGAAATTGTTTTTGATACTTTGGTAGATGGATTTGCTGGTTGCAACATCATCACCCTGAAAAAAGATTCGACAGATCAATTCCGCATTGATGCCAGAGAAGAGACCTACGAATTGTACAGACACAACAATAGCATTCGCACCACCGGTTGGTTTAAAAAGACAGAGCCCTTTAAATTTAAAATTTTGCCTGCGTTGGACGATCCTTATCGCAATGAAATAGGGATTACCCCGGTGTTTGGATACAATGCATACGATGGAGGAATGATTGGCTTGTTTTTTTCGCAACCCTGGTTACCACCCCGATCCTGGCGATTTAATCTTATACCACTTTATTCGATCAGGACCCATTCTTTGGTGGGATATTCTCAATTTTACCTCAAGCGATTTTTTACAGAAAGCCAAATCCATCACTATCAAATCGGTTGGGATGCAAAAACCTATCATTTTGATCAATCGAATTTGCACAAACCACTCAAGTTGAGGTACTATCAGCTTAGCCCTTATCTGGAGTTTGCTTTCAGGACCAATCTCTCCAAACTTCTGGAAAGCAAGTTGAGGTACTCCTTTCATTGGATTCACGATGCAGACGCAACGCAAATGATTGGAGATACTACGTTTTATATTGGACCGGTGCGCAAGTCTTACATCCACGAACTCAAGTACTATTTCCAGGACCCCCATATTCTTAGACCAAGATCGTTTGAGCTGTTGGCACAATTTCAATCCTACCGCATTTTAGGAAGACAGGCGAGTTATCTGCGAGTGGATGCAGCGTTCAACCAAAAATGGATGATACAGAAGAACCGCTATTTTGAGATGCGTTTGGCCAGTTCATTTTTTCCTCATAACACCGAACGCGAATCGAGATCATTTGCCTCTCGGGACGAAAACATTTTAACCAGAGGCAGTGCCGGAGCATCGTTTCAAAATTACCACGATTATTCCAATCAGGAACCCTTCATCGGGAGATCTCATTACGACGGAATTTGGTCACAACAAATCGCATGGAGACAGGGCGGAATGAAAATAGCCAATGGCATTGCCCAGCGCAACAATCTCGGCAACACCAACAGTTTTTTAGCGGCCATCAATCTGAGCTCGGATCTACCGGTGAAAAGAATTGGAAAATACATCAGACCGTATTTTGACATGGCTTATGTGCATAGTTATGATGCCAGCGATCCTTCCTGGCTGGCCAGTGGCGGCATCAATTTGAGGTTAATCGATCGGTTTGTCAATCTTTATTTTCCGGTCTGGCACAGCAAAGCCATTCGCGAGTTGTATCAATCAGACCATAACAACAATTACTGGAGGCAGATCACCTTCTCTCTTCGATTTAAAATCAATGGGATTTCTGATCTGGCCCAATTTATTACAATAAATTAAATCATCATGTCCACCATTTTTTTGGAAATAAAAGAAAACGTTGCTTACATCAAACTCAATCGACCAGAAGTATACAACAGCTTCAACCGGGAAATGTCATTGGATCTACAAAAAGTGCTTGATCAATGTGGATCTGATTCCTCCATTCGCGCGCTTTGGATCAGTGGCGAGGGCAAAGCTTTTTCTGCAGGGCAGGATCTCAAGGAGGCCACCGATCCGGATGGCCCTACCATACAAACCATTCTAAATACACATTACAATCCACTCATTGAAAGGATCAGAAGCGTTCCCAAACCGGTTATTGCTGCCGTCAATGGCATTGCTGCCGGTGCGGGTGCCAATCTGGCTTTGGCCTGTGATGTGGTGGTGGCATCCAATGAGGCTTCCTTTATTCAGGCTTTTGGAAAGATCGGACTTATACCGGATTGTAGTGGCACGTTTATGCTGCCCAGATTGATTGGCTGGGGGAGAGCAGCTGCATTGATGATGACCGGGGAGAAAGTAATGGCTGAGGAAGCTTTAAGAATGGGAATGATCTACAAGGTGTATACCGCAGATCAATTTGAAGCAGAAAGCAAACTGCTGGCGCAAAGTCTGGCAGCAATGCCCACCAAAGCCCTTGCCTTCACCAAATTTGCCTTAAACGAATCGTTCCACAGTTCACTTCATGTACAACTTGCCAATGAATTAAAATATCAAATCATGTCCGGAGAAACTTTGGATTTTAAAGAGGGGATCAATGCTTTTCTGGAAAAAAGAAAACCGGTTTTTAAAGGACAGTGAAACAAAGATTCAATGGATTTTATTGGCGTATTCCAAATATGCCTTCCAGTCCTCTAAATGATCTATGTCTGCCAACATATCCAGCGACTGATGCGAAAAATTGAGTGCATCAAGGGTCTCAATGGTTTCCCGGTATAAAGTATCAGTACTCCAGTTTTTATTGAGAAACAATTCAGGTATTACTTTCTTCATACCAATCAGATAATATCCTCCATCGTTGGAGGGCCCGATGACCACATCGACTTTGTCCAAAGCGTCCATGGCCTTTAGAATTGCTGCGCTGGTCAAATAAGGACAATCGCTTCCTATCAGCAGCATGCGTTCGCTGGATTGCTCTTGATCTTGAAATGCTGTCAACATGCGCTTTCCCAAATCTCCTTCCGACTGTTTCATTTTGAAAAAGTGATTATTGGACCACTCATCGTTCACATCAATAAAATCAGAATAATAGAGGCATTTTGTATGGGGCAAATTCAATACAGACGCTCTGGTAATTGTCAAGAGTTCGCGATAAATAGATAGCGCTTTTTCAGCTCCTGTCACTTTTTCAATTCTGGTTTTGACCTTACCGGCAATTGGATTTTTAATGAAAATGATCAATACATCTTTTTTCATAATGGAAAGAACTAAAAATTTTTGGACCTGCGCTGTACTAAAAAAAATCCCCGTCGGAAAGACAGGGATTTTAATTATTTGATGTGTCAGTTTATCGAACCGCAATTTTGTAACTCAAACCACCGTTGGAGACCGTCCCATTCTGATTGGGTCCTGCCTGTATGTTGTGCATGATGCCTGCAACATGAGGAGCGGCCATCGAAGTACCACTCATGGTAGCGTATGCACCTCCTTTATATGTAGAATAAACCGAAGATCCGGTGGCGATCCAATCGCAAGGCGGAATTCCAAAATTGGAAAATGACGACCAGCCTTTGGCACAGGTCATAGAGGCGATGGTATGCAGGTTGGCTGCATTGATACATGCCGGAGTATAAAGCGTAGCACTCGCAGAAGAATTTCCGGCCGCGATGGCTACTCTGGTACCCGCATTGCTCATTGCAGTCAGAGCTGAAACATACGAAGAATTGGTCGCGCAGTTGCTTCCCCAGTAACCTCCAAGACTAATGTTGACCACGTCACCTGACTCATCATTGGCGGCGATATGATTCAAACCGGATAAAATGGCGGACGTTGTTCCAGAACCATTGCATCCAAGAACCCTCACCGGCACAACACGTGCACCTGCTGAAACTCCGACCACTCCAATGGAATTATTGATCGCTGCAGCAATGCCTGCACAATGGGTTCCATGACCGTGACAATCATCCGGGGATTTGGATCCTTTGACAAAAGATTTGGCAAAGCTACTGCTGGTTTCAACATTTAAGTCCGGATGGTCCAGATCGATTCCGGTATCCAAAATCCAAATCCATTTGCCTGAACCGCTTCCATCCGCAGATCCACCCGCATTGCTGATGCCGCATGGTGTTTGCTGATTTCTCAGACCTGGACTTAAAAATTCAATCGAAATGTCAGGTAAGCGAATTTCCATGTCCTGCTCAATGATTTTGATATTGGGATTGGCGAGCAAACTCTCCAATTGATTTTTGCTGAGGACAGCAGAAAATCCCTGGAATAGTTCAGCATAAATCTCAAGTACAGACTCTTCACCCACCCCGATGGACTGAAGGAGTTCCTTTGCTTTCGTCTTCACTATTTCCATTTTGCGCTCCGCAAGAATCGGCCTGTCCAATCTGGAGAGGCTGGCAGGATTGATCTTGGGTAACTCAACGACACCATCCTTAAACAATACAATGTATTGGTCAGGAATGGCTCCTTGCTCCGGCTTCAGAAAAGCAGCAGAATATTCATTGGCTGGATCGTGCTTGCATGCACCAAAAAACAAAATTGTGATAAAGCACATTACCACAAAAAGTTTAGAAGTTTTGTCTGTTTTCATCTCTTAGACTTATTTAAATGTGATAAAAAAATGGATTCCTTGCAAAGCTAATCATTTCTAATTACTTAAGTCAAGCTAATTTTACCTCACCGCTATCTTATAATAGATTCCTTCAAATGACACCGTACCGTTTTGGATTGGATCATCTTGTCTTTGATGGAGAATGCCGGCCAGATGATTTGCCGCCATGGAGGTCCAATTCAAAGTGACTTATCCCCTCCCAAGTAGTTTGAATAAACTGAAGTGCCAGTTGCTACCCAATCACAGGGGGATCTCCGAAATTTGAAAAAGACGACCATTCTTTGTTGCAGGTCGTAGAGACCTTTGAAAAATCAGGAAGGCGGGATTCAATTTCCTGCTCTATCATTGGGATGTTAGGATTGGTCAACCGTTTTTCCAAAGTGGATTTTTAGATCAACGCTGAAAAACCCTGAATCTGACCCATTCAATTTTCTTTAAAACAAGAATGGGACGCATTGCTATTGGGAGATTGGCAGAATAAATCTTTGAAAAATGTACCTCAATCTTTTTATACTTGAAAATGTACTGATCTATTACAGATTTTTGTTCGCGCTTTAAGAAGAGACCCGAATTTTCATTCGTGTTTTCATGCTTGCGGGAATTAAATAAAAGGAAAACAGAAATTAAAAAGTTGAAAAATTTATATCCTTAGAGAATTTTGGATAAATTTTTAAACTTGACAACGAGGCTAATTTTGAATTTTACCAAATAAAATATTGAAGAATGCCCTTTTTGATTAAAATTAAGAAATAAAATTCATTAAGAATTATTTTTTACCAAGCATTATTATATTGTTTTGGATAGAATAAATTTTGATTTCATTACATTTGTGGAATCCAATATACTCCGATGAATCCCAAAATGGTAAGTCCAAGAGAAGCAATAGATCACATAAAGTCAAATCAAAGGATTTTCGTGCACGGCAGCGCGGCAACTCCGGGAAGCTTATTGCGTGCCCTGGAAGGTAGAGCTTCTGAATTGAGAGCTGTAGAGATTGTCAGTCTCACTACTTTGGGTGAGATGCCTTTGGCCAAACCGGAATACTCGGACAGTTTCTATTTTAATTCCGTATTTGTGTCAGCCAATATCAGGCATTTGGTCAATAGCGGAATGGGAAGCTATATTCCCGTTTTCTTAAGCGAAATTCCTATATTATTCCGAAAAAAGATTCTTCCCATTGATGTTTCTTTGATCCATGTGTCTCCACCCGATGCTCACGGATATTGCAGTCTGGGTGTATCGGTGGACATTGCAATGGCTGCCGTCAAATCTTCTTCTTTTGTGATTGCCCAGATAAATCCTAAAATGCCGCGCACCCATGGTGATGGCTTTTTGCATGTGTCAGAAATCAACCTATGTGTTGAGTGTCATGACGAATTACCGGAATTGGATTATGGCGGCAGTGCTGGTCTGATTGAAAGTAAAATAGGGCAATATTGTGCCTCTTTGATTGAGGATGGATCCACCCTCCAAATGGGGATTGGAACCATTCCCGATGCAGTAATGGATCAACTTGTACACCACAAAGATTTGGGAGTTCATACAGAAATGTTTTCTGATGGTGTAATGGAGTTGCTGAAAAAAGGAGTGATCACCAATCGCTACAAAAAGAAACACCGGCGCAAAGTGATTTCCAGCTTCGCCGTTGGAAGCAGACGCCTGTATGATTTTATGGACGACAATCCTCTTTTCTCCTTTCATGAATCCGACTATGTCAACGATGCGTACATCATTAGCAAAAACCCAAAGGTCGCCGCCATCAACGGTGCCATTGAAGTGGACATTACAGGTCAGGTTTGTGCAGATTCCATTGGTACCTATCAGTTTAGTGGTGTGGGTGGCCAAATGGATTTTATGAAAGGCGCTGCCATGTCAGAAGGCGGAAAACCCATCATTGCCATTTCTTCCACCACCAGTAGAGGAGAATCCAAAATTGTTCCTTTCATTCAAGCAGGTGGGGGAATTGTAAGCACAAGGGCACATGTGCATTATATTGTCACTGAATACGGAATTGCAAATTTGTATGGAAAAAATTTAGAGCAACGCGCGGTTTCATTGACTCAAATTGCACATCCCGATCACAGAGAGTATCTGGATCGCGAGATTAGACAACGATTTGGCAGAAAAATATTTAATACCTAAATTTAATTATTTTGCAGGAACATTTTTTTCAAAACGCCAACAAATATGCCATCTGGTTTTGACATAGGTAGCATTCAAATATGGCCATTGCTTGCCGGTCTTGGCTTGTTCTTGTTTGGACTAAGTGTTATTGAGGAATCTCTTGGAATCCTCATCGGCAGGCATGTCAAAAACTTCTTGCGCACCCACACCAGGAATCCGATCAAAGCGGTATTGACGGGTGCGGCAGTGACGGCTATCCTGCAAAGCTCTACTCTTGTGACCCTATTGGTCATGTCATTTACAAGTGCCGGCATCATTGCCTTAAAAAGTGGAATCGGAATCATCCTTGGAGCCAATCTAGGGACCACATTTACCGGATGGCTGATCTCTTTGCTCGGATTTAAACTCAATATTCAGGAAGCTGTTTTACCGCTACTGGCCATTGGTGGTTTGGGAACTCTATTGATTAAGTCATCCGTATTTAATCAACTGTGTCGTTTTCTGATGGGATTTAGTTTTATGTTTCTCGGCCTGGGTTATATGAAAGATGGATTCGCAGAATTCGCTGCGACCATTGATTTTGGAATATTAGAAGGGCAGCCCATGGTCTATCTGTTGGTTTTTGGTTTTTTTCTTGCTGCCATGTTGCATTCAAGTTCAGCCTGCATGGTTATTTATTTATCGGTTTTATCGGCAGGATTGATTGATCTTACACAAGCTTTTTATCTGGTGATTGGATCCGATTTGGGAACTACCATGACCGGATTGGTGGGAACGGTCGGAGGCAATTCCATCAGGAAAAGAACCGGATGGGCTCAGTTTTATATCAATCTCATCAGTGGAACACTTGCTATTTTTATGATGAACCCATTGAGCCAATTGATTGTAGAAATTATGATGATAAAGGATCCTTTGATTTCCCTGGTGACTTTTCACAGCATTTTCAATACCATTGGAATTTTGACTATATTACCATTCCTGGCAAAATTTACTCAGTTGCTTGAAAAAAATATTAGCTCAAAAAAACACAGCAGATTAAAATTTGTCGCAGAAATAAATCCAAAAGAATCTCTTTCTTCTTTGTTTGGCTTAGAAAAAGAAGTGTCTCATTTTGTAGAGCAAACGATTGTTATCAACAAAACATTAATTGACTCGGCTGACAAAAATACAGACAACCACCATCTTTACTCTGAGCTTAAAAAATATGAGAATGAACTGAATCAATTTGTTTTAAAAATTCAAAGGAATCACCTCAATGATTCAGAAGCCAAAAGGTATGAAATGCTCTCTTCTTCTTTAAGGTATTCTACCCTTTCTGCCAAAGACATCAAGGATGTTTTGCACAATTTGGAATATATTAAAGATTCAGAAGATCCGCTTCTGATTCAGTTTTATCTAAAGCTTTTTCAGCTCCAATCTGAGTTTTACATCCGTATTTCAAGTTATTTGAAAGAACAAGATGAATACTCCAGAAATTTGGAAGTAATAAAATCAAATATCAAAAGAATCCACCATCTTTTGTCAGAAAGCATGGTTGTTCTGTCTGAATCCATTACATACAATCTGGATTATTCTTCAATCATGAATTTAATGCATGAGATCAACAATTCAAATGAATACCTGTATAGGTCTATTGAATTGTTGTCAGAAGTCAAACTAGTTTCATCCAATTCCTCAAATGCAACCATACCGGCTTAATCAGAATGAAGTACTTGAGCAGTTTGAAACTTCTGCCAATGGACTTACAGATGCGGAGGCGGAGGAAAGACTATCCCGACAAGGTCCCAATAAAATTGAAGCCCATAAAAAATCACCGATCCTTTGGATGTTCTTCAGGCAGTTTGCCGATTTCATCATTCTTGTACTGATCGTAGCCGCTGTGATGTCAGGTTGGATCGGTGATCTGGCTGATGCCCTGATTATTTTGATCATCGTCGTTCTCAATGCGACCGTTGGATTTGTTCAGGAGTACAAGGCAGACAGGGCTTTGGAAGCTTTAAAAAAAATGGCGGTTCTTCATTCGAAAGTGATTAGAAATGGAGAAGTCAAAGATTTACTTTCAGAGTCATTGGTGACAGGAGATCTTGTATTGCTTGAATCCGGCAATTCTGTTCCGGCTGATCTGCGTTTATTGGAGGCCCATGGTCTGAAATTGGATGAATCTTCTCTGACAGGCGAGTCCGTCGGCGTCGATAAAATCGCTGAGCAAATTCTGGAGGAGCATGTCGAGTTGGGTGATATGCGCAATCTTGCATATAAAGGTACGACCGTTACAAACGGACGAGCCAAAGGAGTGGTGATTGCTACCGGTATGAATACAGAGTTGGGACGTATTGCGTCTATGTTACAATTGAAAGAATCAGATACTCCCCTTAAAATTCGCATGAAGGAATTTGGAAAGAAATTATCATTCTTTATTATTCTGATTTGTTTTCTGATCTTTTTAGTGGGTATCTTGAGGGGAGAAAATTTGGTGGCCATGTTGTTGATTTCGATAAGTCTTGCCGTAGCTGCCATTCCTGAAGCTTTACCCGCCCTGATCACCGTCTCTTTGGCCAATGGTGCCAGGCGAATGGTCAGAAAAAATGCCCTGATCCGCAAGTTGCCGGCGGTAGAAACCCTCGGATCAGTTTCTATCATATGCACAGACAAAACGGGCACGCTGACATTAAATAAAATGAAAGTCCTCCATCACCACATACAGGATGGAGCAGAGCTGGAGAATATTCCCTTGCTATGGCTGGGTGTCTCATTAAATCAAGATGTGCAGATCGACGCGAATGGACAAATGATGGGAGATTCAACAGAACTGGCCATGGTAACAGAATTCATCCAACAATTTGGTTTAGAAAAACATCAGCAGCTCAGAGCTACATTTCCAAGAAGCCTGGAAATTCCTTTTGACTCTGAGCGAAAATTAATGACTACCATTCACAGAGCGAATGAAAAATACTTGGTGGTTTGCAAAGGAGCCATTGAAGCGATCATTCAACAATCCTCTATCCGTCCTGAACTGTCTTCTGAATTACAAAAAATAGCGGATGCATGGGCTTCAACCGGCCACCGTGTTATCGCATTTGCGTATAAGATGATCGATGCCTTGCCCGATGATAAAAATAAAACGTCATTGGAATCCAATTTGATTCCCTGCGGTCTTTTGGCCATGATGGATCCTCCCAGGCCAGAAGTTTTAAATGCAATTGATGAATGTAAAAAGGCCGGTGTGAAAACGATTATGATCACAGGAGATCACCTTTTGACAGCAAATGCCATCGCTCATCATATTGGATTGGTAAATGAAAGAAGTAGATCTGTTTCAGGAAAAGAACTATCTGCGATGACAGAGGAAGAATTCATGGAAACAGTTGAAAAAATAAGCGTTTATGCCAGGGTGTCTCCGGAACAAAAACTAAAAATCATCAGAACCCTTCAGAAAAAGGGACATTTTGTGGCCATGACTGGAGATGGCGTCAACGACGCTCCTTCTTTGAAGGCTGCTGACATAGGGGTCGCTATGGGAATCAGCGGCACAGATGTGAGCAAAGAGTCTGCGGATATGGTATTGTTGGACGATCGTTTTGGGACGATCGTCAGTGCCATAAAGGAGGGTCGAAGAATTTATGACAACATACGCAAGTTTGTCAGATATATCATGACCTGCAACAGTGCTGAAATCTGGACCCTGTTTTTGGCTCCGTTTGTTGGCTTGCCAATCCCACTGCTACCGGTACATATCTTATGGATTAATCTGGTCACCGATGGTTTGCCAGGACTTGCACTTGCCGGAGAAAGAGCAGAAAAGGATATCATGTCAAGACCTCCAAGACCCGCAACAGAAAGTTTATTTGCACAGGGGATAGGCTTACATATCGTTTGGGTCGGCATTCTGATGGCTGGTTTAACCCTTGGTGTTCAGGCCTGGTCGGTGCATCAAAAAATGGAGAACTGGCAGACCATGGTTTTTACCGTGTTGGCATTTTTACAACTGGCACATGCCTTATCGATCCGAGGAGAGCGAACCTATCTTTTCAAACAGGGTATATTTACAAACAAATGGATGATCATTGCGATTCTTTTCACCTTTTTATTACAGTTGATGGTGATCTACCACCCTTTCATGAATCGCATTTTTAAAACGCAACCACTTGATTTGAATCAATTGCTGATTTGCATTGGGGTGGCTGCAGTTTTGTTTCACGCTGTTGAAATTGAAAAGTGGATTAAGTATTTGATCCGAAAAAGAAATCATTCAATGTAAGTATCGATACTTTTATAAAGTTATGAAAGAAAACTCAAGTAAATTATTTCTACATGGAGCATTGGGCGCTGCCATTCAATTCGAAAAGCTGAAAAACATGTATCAGGATGAACAGCTGCCTTTGTTGCTGGATTTTATAGGTCATGGTCAAAATGAAAAGCTTACTGGAAATCTGAACGTTGAATGGTTGTCTGAGCAGTTGGTGACATTCATCGAAAAACAAGGAATAAGCAGACCCAATATTTTTGGTTATAGTCTTGGAGGTTATGTGGCAGTTTATACTGCTTCTAGGTTTCCCGATTTAATTGGTAAAATTGTTACCCTGGGAACAAAATTTGCATGGAGTCCTCAAGTAGTGAATCAGCAATTTGGTTTTTTGGATTCCGAAAAAATCAAAGCAGAAATGCCCGCTTTTGCTACAGGATTAAAAGAGCTGCATGGAGATAAATGGGAAATTTTAACCCAACAAACTTTTGGTTTGGTCCATAGTTTGGGAAATCATCCATTGATCGATGCGCCTTGTCTTTCTAAAATTCAAATTCCGGTCTTTATCATGCGAGGGGAAAAAGACAAAATGGTAAGTGAGGAAGAAAGCATCGACACGGCGGATCAAATTCTCCTTGGCAAATATATTTGTTTGCCAAACACGCCCCATCCTTTGGAAAAAGTAGATCTGCAGATGCTCTATGAAAAAATCCAGGAATTATTCCACCATTAGTTTTTAATTTCTATTTTATCCCACATCTGTCCAAAATAATTTTTAGAAACTAACTTTTCCACTTTTTGTCGCTCACGACTGAACGATCCAAGCTAAAAGCTTGGTAGAGTGCGACAGCACTCTAAGTGAAGGAGCCGCGAAAGCGGAGTACCAAAAAAAACGCAGCCTTTTCTAAGGCGGCATCTTCCTTGGTTCTATTAGGCTTAATTGGGTTCATTTTGCAAGGTTCTCTGTTGGGACAGATTTTGGGCGCTGTATATTGCCGCTCCATAATTTATTTTCACTATGCTAGTTTGTTTGATGGGTGCATCATATTAGTTTCAGTTAAAGGAGCGACAATATAAGGCGCTATTTCCAAAATCTGTCCTTCTTGGGCCGCTGACGAAAAGGCTCTTAATATTAATCATTAATTAGATTGAAATATCAGAAAGAATGATGGTTTTCAAGCATTTCAATGCGGCCTAGGGCTCCGTAGTGATTGAGCGATCCACGACTTTAGGAGTGGTCGAGTGCGACAGCACGAGAAGTGAAAGAACGCGTTAGCGCTTGTGGGAAGCTAAACAAAAGAATGGGCCATCGAGGCGGCGCACTCCAAGCCGTCCTTTGAGGGACGGTTCCCTCCTTTTGGAGTGACTTTGTGTCACTCCAATGTTCCCCGTATGGGGAACACCAGTCAGTCACATAGCGAAAGAGCTGCAGTTGGGTGAGCGAGGTGATCGTAGCGAAGTATCCTGCCACGCAGGATACCATCGTACGACAGTGCGATGGCGAAGTGAACCGCGAAAGCGGATAATTGAAACAACGAACTATCTTTGTTTTATCCCTTGCGCCTTGCCCCCAATTTGTTAGCAGGCCAAAAGAAAGTAACATACATGAAGTTTGATAAACAAAAGAAATTTTTTAAATTGCAATAACTGTTATGGGGTTCAATTTTAAAATATCGTTACAAAATTTGTATACACATGTAAATCAATAGCCATATTTTCAATTTAAAATTATTTTGGACAGATGTGATTTTATCCTTATTCATACAAACGTTTGATCGAGAATAAAGCTTCTGTGAAAAAATATTAACAGCGACATAAAGCTAAAGAAGTTCCAATTTAGCAAGTTAGCATGGTTTGAAAATTTGGAAGGAACCGCAAGGTTATTATGCGTGGCAACACAAATTGTAAATAAACACCTAAAAAACTTGCGAAAAAAAACCTCAATTAATTATTGGATGCAAACTCCACTCAGATAAGCTTGCGCGGGCTGATCGCGACGATCCAGAAACTTATTGCCGATTTAAAAACCGAAACAAACAAAGTTACTTTGTTATCAGTATATCCTCGCTATATCCCTCACTTTGGGTGGCAGATGGTCTTTCCGGCAATTCATTTCTCCGTAATACCGGAGTTCTCAATTTAAATCTTTCCCAGGGCTTTGTCCAAATCAATTTTGGCCATGATCAACTGAATCTGCGCTTCCAAAATATGGGCCTGAGCTTGATACATATCCCTTTCGGCTTGGGTGATTTCGATGGAAGATCCAATACCTTCTTTAAATTTAATGTTGCTGGTGCGATAAATTTTTTCGGCGAGGGCAAGCGATTTTTTTCTGGTTTCAAGGGTGTTGAGGGCATTCAGATATTGGGTCCGCGCATTGTTGAATTCCAGGCCAACACCCCGCTCAAATTCTGCGAGCTGCATTCCTGTCTTGGTAGCAACCGTCTTCGCCCTTCTGATCTTTGCTTTGCGATCAAATCCATCAAAAATTGGTACATTTAAATTTAGTCCGACAATGGAAGTGGGAAACCACTTGTTTTCCTTGCTGTCAAAAAGATCGTTTCTCTGTAAAACTTCCTGATGGGTGATAAATCCTGTCAAACTGGGAAGATAGGATGCCTTGTACCTTCTCACATTGATGTCTGCAAGCTTTTTCGCTTGCTCTATCACCAGATACTCAGGTCTGGCGCTGGTGTTGATCTGAAAAGATGGATCCATTACTTCAGCATAGGACTTGTTGAGAATTTCATTGAGCGTTTCTGTCTGAACCAACTCCTTTTCCAATGGATAGGACATCTGAAACTTGAGAAGATTAAGTGTAAACTCAGCCAATCGCTGCAATTTTTCTCTTTCTGCTTTTAGGTTTTGAAGGGAAAGCTCAATGCGCTCTACATCGAGTTGTTCTGCAAATCCAACTTTGTAGATTTGCTCCGTTTCCTGATAGACTTTTTCGAGATTGCCAATGTTCTTATCTAAAACACTGATATTTTCTTTGACTGAAAGCGAACTCAAATAAGCCTTGGTTACCTGATAGCGTACGTCCGCTTCAGATTGTTGAATTTGTTTTTGAATTAATTCCGCATATAGTTTTTGGGCTTTAAGTCCTACAAAAAAACTTCCATCAAAAATCAAGGTATTCAACTGAAGTCCGGCGGTGAGGTTGTTTTTTAATCCAAACTGTGCCGGAAATCCGGAACCAAAATCAATGGTTCTGTCGGGCAACAAATCTTCCTTAAACAAGACACCATAGACTGCAGGAGAAATAAAATCCGGTATAATCTGGGTGGGAATATTCACAAAGTGACTATATCCCAGACTGCCGGTGATTTTCGGCATTCCGATGGCATAGTATTCCAGAACCTGATCTTTGGCATCCTGAATGTCCAGTTTTTGGATGGCCAGGCTTTTGCTGTTCTCCTGCCCGTAGCGGACTGCTTGTTCCAAGGTAAAAGAGGTTTGTGCCTGAAGGAGGGTTCCTGTCAGTAATAAAATGAAGAGAAAAGACTTAAATGTCATTGTTTTTGAATTAGGACTGAGCACTTAATAAAACAGAAGGAAAATTTGAAATTCATCAGGGATCAATAAACGTTTTCTAACAAACAAATCAAACTTTTGTTAGTCGAATCCGACGCTTTATTGCAAACAAATTCTTAATTAATTAAGGTATAAAGACTAGAAATTCTCAACTTTTTTGGGTTTTCAGGTTTTAATTGGACCATGAAAATGATAAATCTGATTTATACATTTGCCATTTTGGCAATGATCAGCTATCCAACTTGCAAGGATTCCCCGGCCAAACAAGATACAGGGGAAACTTTGTACCGGCGATATTGTGTGACCTGCCATGGAATCCAGGGGGATCTGATGACCAATGGCGCCAGAGATCTCAATCAATCTCTTCTCAACCTTGAAGAGCGTGTATTGATTATCACTGAAGGCAGAAATGTGATGACAGGATTCAGAGGTACACTCACAGACAACCAGATTCGAATGGTGGCTGAATATTCAATGGGATTTACAAACCGTGCCGGTGGATCAAAGCAAAAGTAAAATTTTGGTGACCGGTGCTACCGGAAATCTCGGCAGGATTCTTACAGGAGTTTTGGATAGATACCATCCTGGTCAAACCATGTATTTGTACCATTCGAATCCTCCAAAAGTGCTTTCGGAACAGTGGTTTCGGACGGATTTGCTGGATCCGGAATCTTATGAACCTTTGCTTTGCGATGTCAAAACAGTGATTCATTTGGCTCAGGTACCAGACGCATTTGTTGCGGAGTCAAATGATATTCTGAAGGACCAACTTAGAATGACGGAAAATCTGCTTCACAGTTCACTCGCTTTGGGTGTTGAACAAATTATTTTTGTGAGTACTTTGTCCACCTTAATTCGAAGCTTGGATCCCAATTTAATCACTGATCAGGGCAATCATTCACCCCAGTTGCACAGCATACTTGCTAAATCAAAATACAAGGAAGAATTGTTACTTAAAAAAGCAGAAGCAGAAGGTCTGGAAGTCCTGCTATTTTATTCTGCACCCTATTGGGCAAATACCAGAGTTGGATCTAAAATGCCATCCGAACTTCAAACAGAATCTTGTTACTTTCAGTGGACCTATGATCCAACAAAATTGGCAGATTTGATCGTCAAAGCGATTGATAAACCGCTTTGGGGTTCCCGTATCGTTCTGGCGGAAGAAAATCCGGTTCAATCGAGATCTCAGACATCGTTTTTGGCAAATCGGCCATCTTTGATAAGAAATTTAAAATCATGGACTTCCGTATTTATAAAAAGCGCAAAATTATTCTTTAATAAACCCCGATCTGAAGAAGCGTTTTACAAATTTAGATCGTTTGTCTTAGAGGATCGTAAATCAAGAGATCTTATTGAAGAATTAGAAAATCCCGTTTTAGTCAATAGAATTTGAATATTATTTAAACATTAAATTTAATTCTATTTATAAATAATTTATTATTAGTAACTTAAACAGACAGTTAATTTTTGCCAAAATTATCCCTTAGGAAATCATTTATAAAGTGTATTTTCGCGTAAAATTTCAAAACAAATAAAATATGAAAAGACTATTACTATTTTCCATTCTTTGTACACTGGTTACTGGCCTATCTGCACAGAAGGTCATAACAAGAGTAAACTCCCCGCTTCGATAGCCGGTACAAAAAATTTTGTTGCGGCTACATTTGGTGGAGATGTCACTGCCGGAGTAATCACTGCTGATGCTACCTGTGCTGTACCAATTATAGCTTGTGGTGCTTTGACCAACGCGGCAGAAGTCAGTGGCAAAATTGCTTTGATCGACCGTGGAACCTGTGCTTTTGTTGACAAATGCCTCAATGCCCAGAACGCCGGTGCGGTGGCAGTAATTGTTTTTAACAACATAGCAGGAGCTGTGCCATTTGGCATGGGAGGAACCAGCCTGGATATCACCATCCCGTGCGTAATGCTTTCATTTGAGGACGGTGTTGCCCTTAAGGCTGCCTGTGCCGCAGGAGAGCCCATCAATATTACCATTGGTGCTTTGCCAAGACAGGAGAACGATTTGGCCATTTACAACAATGTACTTCCAAATTATTCGGAAACCTATGTCTTCAATCCACAATGGGGTGCTATTCCAAACAAGGAGATCACTACAGCGGGTGAATTCTTTTATTTGCCAGGTGGTTTCTTCAGAAATGAAGGCACTGCTACGATTGATAACATCAACTTATCCCTTGATATCAGCAAAGATGGAAACCAGGTCAATTCACAAATCACCGATGACAACGTGTCTCTTGAGGTAGATTCCATTTCAGGCTTATTGTTTGACGGGTTTGACTTCAGTACCCTCCCTGCAGATGCAACCAGGATCGGAAGATACAATATTGCTTATGCAGTGGGAAATGGACAACCTGACCCCATTGATTCTGACAACAAGTATTCCACCTATTTCAATGTGACAGACAATATCTACTCCAAGGGTCGTTTTAATACCACCACCAAGATAGGACAAGTGGCCCAATACTGGGGAGGAGGAACTGAATTCCGCGAATTGTTGTCACCCATGACTCTGAGATATGCCAAAGGAGCAACCATTGATAGTTTGTTTACTGCCATTGCGTCCAACGAGCCTCTGGCTGGTGTTTTCGTGGAAGGCAGGCTGTACAAGTTTAATGACCTCAATGGAGACAATGACATCACCAATGACGAACTGGAATTGGTGGCCATTGGTGCTTATTCTTTCCCGCAGGATTACGCAGCCACTACAGGCAACATCCGCTTTGGTTTGGATGACCTGGTGGGTGATCCAACCACACCTTACACCGTAGAAGATGACAATGTGCTTTATTTTGCCAGTGTTTCCTATCCTGGTGGTGCTAATACTTTTTTCAACGGATACGATATTGAATTTTCCCAAAGGAATTATTTCAGGTTTAAAGAATCCCTTATGGAACTCGATATCACTGATTATCCTTATCTATCCGTGAGGGCACAAGATGCAACCACCGGTGGTCCAGATATCGTGAATGCAGGTTTATTTTATGTGGATGCCAATGGAGACGGTACCGCCCAGGATCAAGAGATTGCTTTCTTTTCTCCAACCATTGCCATCGAAGTGAACTATCAGGAAATCAATACGAAGGACATCAGCGGAGATCTAGGTGTTCAAATTGAATTGAGTCCGGTTCCTGCCAAAGATTTGATGGTCGCCAAATTCAGTTTACCTGAAGCCGGAAAGGTTAATTATCAAATCATTTCATCCAATGGAAATTTGGTATTGAGCCAGGATGACAAAATCACTGCCAAAGACTTTACCACCACGTTTAACTTAAACGGATTGGCCGCAGGTACTTATTATTTGAAAATCAACACCGATAAGGGCTATATCAAGAAGGCCTTTATGAAAGTGAATTAATAAGGGATATTTAATAAAATAAATATATTGAGAAAACCCTCCATGCCTATCCGCTGGAGGGTTTTTTTATTGTAGAATCACTTTTTTGTTTTTGAATCGTTTTATATTGATTCCATGTTTGCATTTACATTTTTGTAGCTTTGTCAAATCAATTCGAATAAATCTTCAACCGTAATAAATAAATTATGAAAAAAAATGTACTCTTCTTGTTTCTTTCGTTGGTTGTTTTTGGACTCCATGCCCAAAAGATCGTAACACGAATCAATTCGCCTGCATCCCTTGCAGGAACCAAAATTTTTGCCGGAGCTGATTTTGGCGCGGATCTTTCCAGTGGCTTATGGACCGCAGATGCCATCCTGGCAGAACCTCTTCTGGCTTGCACGGATATCACCAACGCCGGCGCAATGGCTGGCAAAATTGCCGTCATTGAACGCGGAATTTGCTTTTTCGATGAGAAGGCGCTCAGAGCCCAGCAAGCAGGGGCAATTGCCGTGGTGATTATCAATCATGGTGATTTTAGCAATCGCGGTGGTCCTCCTTATACCTTGTTTGTGGCTTTTCCAAACATTGCCGCTCAGGTCACAATACCCTGTGTGATGTTGGGATACGATGACAACCTTGCCCTAAAAGCTGCTTTTGCAGCAGGTCAAACGGTCAACATCAGCTTAGGTGCTTTGCCAAGACAAGAAAATGATCTTTCCATCTATACCAATGTGTTGCCCAATTATTCTGAAACCTATGCATTCAACCCGGTCTGGGGTGCAATACCAGAAGGAATGGCAAAAGCAGAAGGACAGAATGTCTTTCAGCCCGGCGGTTTCTTTCGCAACGAAGGCACTGCCACCATTGACAATGCCAATCTCGAATTTTCCATCAGCCGTGGAGGAACGGAAATGTTTAAAACCATCACCAATGATAATGTCTCCGTTGAAGTTGATTCTATCATTGGCCTGTTGAACACCCCCTATGATTTGTCCAATCTGTCCCCTGGAAACAAAGTGGGAAATTACTCCATTCGCTACGAAGTTCGCAATGATAAACCCGATCCGGTTGATTTTGACAATGTATATAACACATCTTTCAACATCACGACAAATATTTTGTCCAAATCCAGATTCAATACCTCGACCAAGGCTCCCTTTGCATCACAGTACTGGGGAGGTGGCACCGGCTACAGAGGATTGATGAATGCTTTTCAAATAAGGTGCGGCGCTGGGACAACTTTTGACAGCCTTTTTACAGCCATCGCCTCCAATGAACCTTTGGCAGGAATGTTTGTGGAAGGAAGAATTTACAAAGTCAATGACCTCAATGGAGACAATGACATTACCAACGATGAGTTAGAACTGGTGGCCATTGGAGCCTATTCTTTTCCAAATAACGTCAGTGGCAATTTCGGCACCATCCGAATCGGATTGGACGATCTTGTGGGCGACCCCACCACTCCGTATACCGTTGACTCTGATGATGCACTTTATTTTATGAGCATCGAGTACCCGGGAGGAGCCAATTCTTGCTTTATGGCCTATGATGTAGATTTGTTTCAAAGACAATACTTCAATTACAAGAACAACCTGCAAGAATTGTCATTAACGGATTACCCCTATATCTCCGTCAATGCCACTGATGCCACCACCGGTGGTCCGGACCTCGCGAACGCGGGATTGTTTTACATTGATGCAAACGGGGATGGCACTCCTCAGGATCAGGAAATTGCCTTTTTTGCTCCTTCCACCTCACTGGAAATGAACAACTACAATCCTAGCACCGTTTGCCTTGAAGGGGTGGCAGTAAAAGATATTTCTGATCTGCTGGGCGTACAACTCGAACTCAGTCCCAACCCCACCAGGGATCAGATCAATGTTCATTTTACCCTGCCTAAATCATCAGCTGTCCAATATCAGATCATTGGCATGGATGGTCGCGTGATGATAGAAAAAACAGAACAGCAGATTGCAAGAGAATTTAATAGCAAAATCAATGTAGGCCATTTGACTTCCGGAACTTATATCTTTAAGATCCTCACAGAAATGGGTTACATCAAAAAGTCATTTGTGAAAATGAATTGATGGTTAGTTTTCGATGCTATCCAGTTCCCAATTTGACTTTGGGTAGTGGGCGAGTTTTAATCTAAAATTTGAAATATTAATAATCAAAAAATTAACTACCCGATTTTTCTACCCAATTCATTTTAAAAATTCAACGAAAAAGCCCTTTCGCACGATCTGTGGAAGGGTTTTTCATTTTGTACAAGGGAGATTTCCGCACAAATCCCTGTAATAGCTTGGTATTTAATGAATTTTAAAAGCTTGCAGGCAGCGTTTTTCAATTATAACAGTTCTTTAAAAGTATCCCTGTGTCTGTGCCGAATCGCATGGGTTACTCGGCATTTGTATTACTTCATTCTGAAGCCTTATGATTTTTAGAATGGTCTTAGCGGTGATTTTGTGGGAGATCTCAGGATATGGAATAGCCCAGTGTATAAAACCTCTCACAGACCGGTGCGAGGAGGCTTTGGTGTTTTGTTCTCTATCAGAGCTTAATGGTTTTAAGTGCCAAACTTCCGGAGTGCCCAATAAACTCAACTGTCCGGTGGGAAGTCCGGGCAATAGGCTTAATTCTACAGTTTGGTTGGCATTTACAAGTCAGGGAGGAGGTGTAAACCTGAAGATAAAACCCCTCCATTGTAAGGGTAAAGGAGGGATTAAAGCAGGGGTTACCGCTGAATGTCATTGTCAAACGTATTTTCTTGCCAGCCCCGATTGCTCTGATGAACAGGTCATCGAGTTAATTGGCAATCTATCCGGTGCGAAAACCTATTATCTTTTTGTGGATGCCTGTGACAGCAGTGTTTGTGAGTTTGAGATCACAACTTCCGGCGGTAGCCAAGCCCGATTACCGGCTCTGGGACGTATTTCAGGCCCAAGATCAGTCTGTCGGGAAGCCTGTGACATCCGTTACTCTGTTAATATTGCAGGAGGTTTGGACCCCGCCTATAGATGGACTTTGGGAGGCGAGCTCCTTCATACCAATACAGGGGAAGTTTTATTAAATTTTGAGAAGGAAGGTAGCTTTGAGCTTTGCGTAAAAGCGCTCATTGGTAATCCGGTGTCTGGTTCCATCTGTGAGGAAACTGAACAAATTTGCATGTCCATACAAGTCAGCCAAATCCCTGACAGAATTCAGTCCATGCGGGTCATTTGCACAGATGAGTTACCATTTGACTGGCACGGCATTCTGATTGATACTCCCGGCACTTATAAAAAGAACATGATGGATCAAGTAAGCTGTTGCGCTTTTGATTCTGTGATCCATGTCCAAATCTGGCAGAGGACCCGGGGACAAAATTATTTTTTCATCGCCCCACACAAAAATGCTGCATTTACCGATCCCCATAGCAATAAAGCTTTTCTAGGTTGTTATAACGGCAGAGAAATTACCATACAAGGATCAGCTGAAATTGGAAAATGCGACAGTAGTTATTTCTTATATTCAATTGCTCCGGAATGGCAGTCCTCCTTTGAGTACCAACGCTTAAAATTTGAAGCCATCCACACACTAAAATTATCTGATGTCACCCGTTTGTGTGGTACGGATCCATTGATTAAATATTCTTACTCCTGGTATTTGTCATCGGACCCAATAAAGACAATTCTGTCCAGAGATTTGAGTGTAAAGGTGGAAAGGACAGGTAAATACTGTGTTGAAATCAATGCTGAAGTTTTATTTGGAAATGCGAGAAGGGAATTCACCTGGGAGGTGTGTGAGCAAATGAACGAGGGCCTGATCAAAGTTGGTCTCCCTGAAAAACCATTGCCCGACAGCGCTTTGACCGAATTGGATAAGTTCCTTTCGCTAAGAAAGTATCATCTGCCAAATGGGAATCTGGAAGCCGAAACTTTCAAAGCAGACATTTTTCCAAACCCCGCATCCCTTCATACCGATTTGCAAATTTCATCCAATAGGGTTCTGAATCAGTGGACCTTGATTGATTTGAATGGAAAGATCATCCAAATGCAAAATTTATCCCAAGTAACTTCATTCAAACTTCCCATTCACCATGTATTGCAAGCCGGATCGTACTACATTCAATTAAAATCAGCTGATCAAATTTTGACAAAAAAATTCATTTTTCACCTATAAAATTTCAAGCCCAATGAGTAAAAATTATTTCCTGATTATAATCCTCATTGTCCTTGGGGTACAGACAATAAAAGCTCAATGCACCCCAGCATTTGCTGAAAATTGCGAGGATTCTTTTGTATTTTGCTCCTTATCTGCATTAAACGGATATTGCTGTCAAAATCCCAATTATGCAAATCCAACCGGTTGTACTCCTTTATGTCCGAATGGTGGTTCTTCATACAATACCGGCTGGTGGGCATTTACCAGTCGGGGTGGTACAGCTTCTATTACGATTTCTTTTAGCAACTGTTCGGTCAATGGTCAGGGATTAAAAATGGGAATATGGGATGCTTGCGATTGTGATGAATCTATTGTATGTAATCCTGCATGCAATGGTCCCAGTACATATACATTAAATTTCAACCTTGCGAATTGTAAGACCTATTATTTTTTTATTGACGGGTGCAATGGTGATGTTTGTGATTTTTGCTTGACCACCTCAGGAGGTGGTGCTCCTTATATACCACCGATCAACAGCATTAGTGGGATGAAGGACGTATGTGTTGAGGCATGTAATGTTAAATATTCAGTCATTTTGGGTGGATATTGTGAACCATTTTATGAATGGAACCTTGATGGCAATCCGGTTGGTAATGAAAATGCAGAGCTGACTTTGGACTTTCCGGATGAAGGAGATTTTCAGCTTTGTGTTACGGCATACATTGGTAATCCTCAGGGGGGATCCATTTGTGATCAGGAAGGTCCGAAATGTACCACAATCAGAGTGAGACCCATTCCTGACAAAGTTGGCCCTCCATGGATTCTTTGCCCGGAACTACTTCCATTCAAATGGCATTCCAATCTGGTGGATGGTCCTGGCATTTATCATCAAAGCTATGGAGATCCAGGGAGCTGTTGCAAGTTTGACTCTGTCAGGGAGTTTATCATATTAGATGTCCCGGAAATGCCCGAGGTATTTCATTTGGGATGCAACGAACTAGATGCCTATATAGATCCTACGACCAGGCAGAGTTTTAACAATTGTCAGTACAACAGACCCATCCTCCTCAAGAAAAGTACAATGCCTTATCGATGCGACAGTTCTTATTTATTAAATGCGGTATTTTTGAACCATCAAGTTACATTCAGAGAATATTGTGATAGTGGTAAATTGTATCTTGAACCAAGAATCATAGATCGTACCAATAATTGTGATTTTATCAACCCACTCAGTCAGGACTATCGCTTCCGTTGGTATATAAAATCAGACAGCACCAAGAAATCAATTGATTCTATAGAGCGAATCGAACTGACTATGAAGGAGGAATACTGTTTGGAAGTTTTTGTCGATGCCACTTACGAAAAGATTCTTAAAAAATGCAGTTTTACTTTTTGTGAACAATGGGACGAATCAGAATTTTTTCCTTACGAAGTTTGTATCGATGGTGACTTTGAAGCAAAACCCGGTGACAGCGTACAATATACCATTGATACCCTTTTAAAACCGATGGTGAGTTCACAAACATGGACTGTAGAAGGTGGAATTATTCTGACGAGAGATGGAGGAAAGGACACCAGTGATGTGCTCGTCCTTTGGGACGATACTTCTTCCGTGAGAATGATTTGCTATCAATACAGCAACGAATGTGGCCTGAGTAAAAAATGCTGCAGAGACATTCGATTCACTTCCGCGGTTGGAGATTTTATTATCAATCCGGAAGACATCAGAATTATTCCCAATCCCGTGAATCAAAAATTCATTATTCAAACACCAAAAGAAATGAAAATTCAATCATTGCATATATTTGATCAGATGGGACGTATTGTAAAAGAATGGAAAAAACCAGGTACACTTGAATTTGACATATCCACAAATCCGGATGGATTGTATTATTTACTCATCCAAACTGATCGGGGAATGCTGAATAAGAAAATGATCCTTTTAAAATAGAATTCTTAAATATGATTAAAAATCCTGACACATGATAAAAGTATTAATCTCCTTTTCTTTGCTTTCAGTTTATTTTATGACTGTCCAGCTGAACGCTCAGTGCACCCCCCCTTCAGCAGACGAATGTGACCAAGCCAACGTCTTGTGCTCACTGTCTGAAGTAAATGGATACTGCTGCCAAAATACAGATTACTCAAATCCAACAGGATGCTCGCCACTGTGTCCAAGCGGTGGGGCACCCCACAATACAGGTTGGTGGGCCTTTGTGACTCAAGGTGGTACAGTCAATATTACCATCACCTTTTCGAATTGTACCGTCAATGGAACGGGTGTCCAAATGGGAATATGGGGCGACTGCACTTGTGGCGAATCTATTGTTTGTAATCCAGGCTGTAGTGGGCCTGGAAGTTATACCCTTTCAGGAAATCTTATTCCTTGCAAAATTTATTATTTATTTGTGGATGGTTGTAGTGGGGATGTCTGCGATTTCTGTTTAGCAACAACCGGGGGACTTCCTCCTATGTTGCCACCATTGGGAAATATTACGGGTCCAAGAGAGGTTTGCATTGGAGCTTGCAAAACAAAATATACTGTGGATGTTGCAGGTGCATGTGAGCCTGTTTATGAATGGACATTGGATGGAAATGAAGTTGGCAATGGAACCGGAGAAGTCACTTTGGATTTCCCTCAAGAAGGCGATTTTATTTTGTGCGTCACCGCTTATATAGGAAATCCTCGGTCAGGATCTATATGTGATCAAGAGGGGCCAGTCTGTATCACCATTAAAGTAAGGCCTGAGAGAGATCGAGTGGGTCCACCTTGGAACCTTTGTTCTGAGGATTTACCTTTTGATTGGCATGGAATTTCAGTGGCCAAATCTGGAGAATACCGCCAGACATTTAGAGACTGGAATGGTTGTTGCGTTTTTGATTCGGTTAGAGAGTTTATAATAAAGCCCGTACCAGACACAGCTATTATTTTTCATCTGGGATGCAGTGCTGCCGATGGATATTTGGACACCATAGCAAATCAATATTTCTTTTCTTGCCAATACCAAAAGCTGATTACCCTCAAAAACTCTACCAACCCTTTACTTTGTGACAGTGCCTACTTGCTAAATGCAGTCTTTCTAAATTACAATACCATCTTCAGAGAATTCTGCGATAGCGGTTATTTGCATATTGACGCCAGAGTCATCGACAGAACGATCACTTGTGGTAATGATAGCGACTTGATGAGATCTGTCCGGTACCGTTGGTATCTGAATTCAGACAGCACCAAAACCACGATTGATACACAATCCTACTTATTGATTGACCAAAAGGATGTATATTGTCTGGAAATTCTGATTTATGCAGAATTTGGAGATCAGAAAAAAATGTGCAGTTTTAGTTTTTGCGAGCAGTGGGACGAATCAGAATTTCTGCCATACCAGGTATGTATCCTCGGAAATTTTGAAGCAAAGAATGGCGACAGTGCACATTACAGCATCGACACCATTCCGGAAGATTCGGTGCGACAACAGATCTGGACTGTGGAAGGCGGCAAGATACTTACAAGAGATGAAGGAAAGGACACCAGTGATGTGCTCGTCCTTTGGGACGATACTTCTTCCGTGAGGATGATTTGCTATCAATATAGCAACGAATGTGGCCTAAGTAAAAAATGCTGCAGAGAAGTCAGGTTTATCTCATCTCTTGACGAAGCAATATTAAAACCGGAAGATATCATTCTGGTCCCGAATCCGGTTAGTCACAGCTTCCGGATCATCATAAAAGAAAATTTAAAAATTAAATCACTGCAGTTGTTTGACTTACAAGGAAGACCTATCCAAACTTGGACTCAAAATTTTTCAGAAGAATTTGACCTGTCTGAATTTACCAACGGCATTTATCATGTTCGCATCCATGCAGAACAAGGTACCATTCACAAAAAAATAGTTTTCATTAAATAAAACAACCTATGAAAAATTTAATAAAATTGATTGGAATCATCTGGATCTGTGCTATTCATTTATTGCCCACTCCAATCCATTCTCAATGTAATCCACCTCCGAATGAAGAATGTGAACAAACAGAGGCTTTATGCGGCCTATCCTTATTAAATGGATATTGTTGCACCACGGTGGATTATGTCAATCCAACTGGTTGCTCACCGCTGTGTCCAAGTGGCGGCACACCAAACAACACAAGTTGGTGGGCCTTTGCCACCAACGGTGGCTCAGTAAGCATCAACATCAATTACAGCAATTGCAGCGTCAATGGGCAGGGCCTTCAAATGGGACTCTGGGGAGACTGTGATTGTGGAGAATCTTTGGCTTGTTACTCGAGTTGCGGAGGACCCAGCAATTACAATATTTCTGCCAATTTGGTGGCATGCAAAATCTATTATTTATTTATCAATGGTTGCAGTGGAGATGTGTGTGATTTTTGTTTGACCACCACGGGAGGACTGCCCCCAAATTTGCCTAGCATCGGAAGTATATCAGGACCCGTGGATGTATGCGAAGGTGCTTGTAATATTAGATATAGTGTCAATCTAAACAATTCCTGTTTACCGCATTACGAATGGACCCTGGATGGCAATCAGGTTGGCTCAGAAAATCCTGAGATAGCATTTGATTTTCCCAAAGAAGGAGATTTTCTTTTGTGCGTTACAGCTTATATTGGAAACCCTCAATCCGGAAACATTTGCGATCAGGAGGGTCCAGTTTGTAAAAACATAAGAGTAAGGCGCATACAGGACAGATTCGGACCGCCGTGGTTACTTTGTCCTGATGTCCTGCCTTTCAAATGGCATTCACAATTGGTAGTTGGTTCTGGCATTTATTCCCATGAGTTTGGAGATCGCCTGAGCTGTTGCAAGTTTGACTCTGTCAGGGAATTTATTGTGTTGGATCCGCCGGAGATGCCGACAGTATTTCACCTGGGTTGCAATCTAATGGATGCATACATTGATCCGACGACCAGACAGAGTTTTAACAACTGTCAGGTCAACAGAGCCATCCTTCTCAAGAAAAGTACTGTTCCTTATCGCTGTGACAGTTCATATTTATTAAATGCGATTTTTCTGAACCAGATGGTTAGTTTTAGGGAGTATTGCGACAGCGGTAAACTCTATCTCGAACCCAGAATCATTGATCAAACGATTGTCTGTGATTTCAACAACGAACTATCCCAGGATTATACCCTGCGATGGTATTTAAAATCGGACAGTACCAAAAAAACAATTGATTTTGCGGATCGACTATTGCTGACCAGAAAAGATTCTTATTGTTTGGAAGTTTTGGTCGATGCATATTACGGCACCGTCAGCAAAAAATGCAGCTTTACCTATTGCGAACAATTGAATGAAGACGATTTCTTTTTGTATGAAATTTGTCCAAAAGGCGATCTCGCCCCAAGACCCGGGGACAGTGTCTATTATACCATCGATACGACCTTGCATCCGCAGACCAACTCACAACGATGGACCATCGAAGGAGGCCGCATTTTGACGCCAGGAGAAGGCAAAGACACCAACGAAATTATCGTTATTTGGGATGAAGCGGCTCCTGAAAAATTATTGTGCTATCAATACATTTCGCCCTGTGGAGAAAGTAAAAAATGTTGTCAGGAAGTGAAGATTATTTCTTCTGAAAAAAATATTTTGCAGCTTATAGATGGTGTAATGATTATTCCTAATCCAACTTCACATTCCTTCCATATATGGATGAAATCAGATTTGGAAATAAATACAATAAATCTTTATGACCAACTGGGCCAACAGAGAAAAAACTGGATCAGACCATTGTCCCGTGATTTTGAAATTTCAGATTTACCATCCGGTATTTATTTTTTGCGAATACAAACTAAGCATGGTGAACTTGTTAAAAAAATTGCACTGAGTCATTAAAATATTTAGAATGGAAAAATTATTTCTTCTTGCATCGTTCTTACTTTTTTCGCATGCAATAAATATTCTCGAAGCACAATGTACGCCAAAGTCATCCGATGAATGCAATGATATTGAATTGCTGTGTTCTTTGTCTGAACTTAATGGATACTGTTGCAGATTAACTGAATTTGACCGTCAAATTGGATGTCATCCGCTTTGTACGGGTGGTCCTCCCACCAACAATATAGAACTTTGGCCTTTTGTTACCAATGGTGGACAAGTGACCATCACACTCCAAACTTCCAATTGTGACTCAATTGGAAAGGGTATGCAGATGGCCATTTGGCGCGATTGTTTGTGTCAGCAATTGGTTGCTTGTCAATCCACATGTAATGGACTAAGCACAATTAGTATGACTGCCACTTTATCACCCTGCGTAATTTATTACTTGATGGTGGCCGGTTGTAATGGAGATGTTTGTAATTTTTGTCTGAGTATTACAGGAGGTGCCGGCCCTGTATTTTCACCGATTGGTCCAATCATTGGGCCATCTGAAGTTTGTATGGGAGATATGAAAATCCATTACTCTGCACAATCTCAAGATCCCTGCGAGAGGAATCATCAATGGACGCTGGATGGTCAGCCCATCCGAACAGATGAGGCATATGTTGATCTTGCATTCAATGAAGAAGGAAGTTTTGAATTATGCGTTTCGACAAAGTTTGGGAATGGTTCCTTAAATATAGTTTGTTCAGAAGACGGTCCCGTATGCAAAACGATCAAAGTCTCTAAGGAAAATGATCGAATTGGAACGCCCTTCCGTCTTTGTCCTGAGAAAATTCCATATCGTTGGTACAATCAAATTGTTCTTGGACCCGGATTTTATTCAAGTAGCTTTACCGATCCAACAACAAAGTGCATTTTTGATTCAGTTCGTGAATTTATTGTACTGGATCCACCTGAATACCCCACCGTTTATTATTTGGGTTGTGATGAGGATGATTTTTATATCGATAGCATTACAGGTAGCAAATTTGACCAATGTCAATTTTACCGATTTGTCAAACTCCCAAAATCAACAGAACAGTTTACCTGCGACAGTGGATATTATCTTAATTCAATATTTCTAAATTACAATGTGATATTTAGAGAATATTGCGATAGCGGAAGAATCATTATTGATCCCAGAATAATAGATCGGACATTGACCTGTGGTAATACCGCAGAATTCAAACAAAACTATGCTTATCGTTGGTATCTTAAATCGGATAGCACTAAAACGACATTGGATACCCAAAGTTATTTAAAGGTAAAACAAAAAGCTGATTATTGCTTAGAGATTTTAATAGCTGCTGAGTTTGGCGATCAAATAAAAAAATGCAGTTTTACATTTTGTGAAGCTTGGGACGAAGATGAATTATTAGCATACGAAATTTGTCCAAAAGGCGATCTCGCCCCAAGACCCGGAGACAGTGTCTATTATACCATCGATACGACCTTGCATCCGCAGACCAACTCACAACAATGGACCATCGAAGGAGGTCGCATTTTGACGCCTGGGGAAGGCAAAGACACCAACGAAATTGTCGTGATTTGGGATGAAGCGGCTCCTGAAAAATTATTGTGCTATCAGTATATTTCAAACTGCGGTGAGAGCAAAAAATGTTGTCAGGAAGTGAAGATTATTTCTTCAAATAAAGATGTCAACTTAAATGCAAATGAAATTGTGATCGTTCCAAACCCGGTGGATCAAAAATTTAGTATATTCACTTTGCGTGAATTGAAAATTGAAACAGTGATTCTGTTTGATCCAATGGGACATGTGGTTCAACATTGGAATAAACCTATCGGATCTGAATTTACAATTAATGAGCTGCGGTCGGGCTTGTACTATTTGAAACTAAAAACAGATCGCGGAACGTATATCAAAAAGTTGATGACAATACATTGATGATATTGAAATCTATCAGAAATGAGATTGAAAGATATTGTGCTTTGCTTTGCGATTTCTCTTTTTACCGAGGTGAAATTAAATGCGCAATGCTCACCTCCATGGACTGATCATTGCAAAGATGCACATATCTTGTGTTCGCCTTCAGAATTGCATGGCTATTGTTGTTCTCATATTAAATATAGCAATCCATCCGGCTGTGATCCTTTGTGCCCTTCAGGTGGAAAATCAATAAACACATCCTGGTGGGCTTTTAAGTCTTTGGGTGGAAGCGTCATGATCCATATCGAAGTCAACAATTGCTCTATCAATGGAATGGGAATCCAAATGGGACTTTGGGCCGATTGTTCATGCAATGAATCAGTGATATGTCGCTCTGAATGTAAAAGTTCGGGAATGGTCTCCATTACCGCTGATTTAGATCCTTGCAAAGATTATTATTTTTTTGTCAATGGTTGCAATGGTGATATTTGTGATATCTGCATTTTAATTGAGGAGGAACGTGAAGATATATTTCCTCCTCCTAGTCTGAACGGTCCGCAAAATGTTTGTTTGGGTACAAATGCACAAATTTATTATCTCGTAAGTGAGTATCCTTGTGTTGATTCGTATGAGTGGTTCCTTAACGGGGATAATCTTTTTCAGGATGCAGATTCAGTAGGTATCCATTTTGTTGATGTAGGAGATTTTGTCTTATGTGGAACCGGTTTTCATTATTCGAATTCCAGAAGTATTTGTTATCAAATAGGACCTGTTTGCAAAAACATTCTTGTATCAAAACAGGCTGATGTGAATCACGGAGAAACCATCTGTTTTGAAACCGCTGGAAATTACAAACCCAGAGCAAATTGTTTTTGGGCACAAAATGGAAGACTTATATGCAGAGGCGAAGATTCTGCAGCTTGCATTGTGGATACAAATATTTTTTTTATCGTTTTATCGCCAGCTGTACCTCCTGAGATCTATTATTTAGCTGCCTTTCCGGGAGAGTTTTACAAGGATACTTTAACTGGTTTGACTTTTAGAGGTTGTCAATTTGAAACTGAAATTCATTTGCCAAAATCTGCCGGAATCTTGCAATGTGATTCTTCCTATGTTTTAAATATGTTTTCTCCAGATTATACAGCCAACCTGCGAAATTATGGTTTTTTAGGAAGTTACTATTTAGAAGCTCGATTGATCGACAGGACCCAGACTTGTGGGAACAGCGGTTATTCAGAAACGATCCAATTCAAATGGTATCGGAAGGCTGATCCACAAAAAAAGACTTTGGATACAAACGAAATTATCAAAGTATTTGGTCACGATACTTTTTGCGTTGATATATTCATCCATATCAAATTTGGCAATACATCAAGGGACTATGCTTATACTTTTTGTCAAAAAAACACCAAAGGGCCTAAAATAATAGGGCCTGAAATTCCACCTACTGACACCATGTTGGGAAGATTAAATTCCAATATTCTAAAACAAGAATTGGAAAATGAAATGTCATTCCCTTCCAAAAACAAAAATACTATAAACATTATTCCCAATCCCAATCAGTCAGGAAACAAATTTTCTGTAATAGCTTCTAAAAGCATCGGTGAGATGTTCATATATGATTTGAATGCTAAGCTTGTTTGGTCAGGGAATGCACATCAGGAAAAATCACTGGATCTATTCTTAGATTCAAATCTAGCACCCGGTGTTTATATCATGATGGCCAATTGTAATAAAAAACTTATCTTTGAAAGATTTGTTGTGCAGCCTTAAACTTCTCAGATGAAATTTGGATTTTTGCTTTCTGCAATTTTATTCTTACAGCTAACTGACACAGTTATTTTCGGGCAATGCAGTATTCCCCGTGCAGACACCTGTGATCAAGCCGAAATTATTTGTTCTTTGTCAGAGTTCAATGAGTTTTGTTGCAGTTCATCCAATTATCTGAACACCACCGGTTGCATTCCTTTGTGTCCCAGACCCGTAGGAGGTGGATCAAGCCGAAATACTTCCTGGTGGGCATTTCGGTCGATGGGTGGAGAAATTAATGTTCAAGTCGTTGTATTCAAATGTCAATTGACTGGTCAGGGTTTGCAGATGGGTTTGTGGGCGGATTGCGATTGTCGAGAGGCAGTGGTTTGCAAAAGTACATGCGGGGGATTGAATGAGTTTTTATTGACAGCCCAATTGGAATCCTGTAAGGTATATTATATGTTTGTCAATGGTTGCAATGGGGATGTCTGTGATTTTTGTTTGCTAACCTCCGTTGAAAATGAAGCTACATTACCTCCGCTTAATCTGGCTCCACATCTGACGAAAGTATGCAAAGGCGCATGTGAAGTTAAATATGAAGTGCAAGATACTTTTCTTTGCGGAGCTCATTATGTCTGGACACTGGATTCTGTGGTATTGGCTTCCAACGAAAAAAATATAGTCCTTGATTTTCCGGATTCAGGAAGTTTTCGATTGTGTGTGACGGCTTATCTTGGTAATCCTCTTTCAGGAAATATATGCGATCAGGATGGTCCAATTTGTACAACCATTCGCGTGGTCGATCAAACGACAGAACGCAGAGGCCATGAAGGAATTTTATGCTGGGATCAGATTCCTTTTTCTTGGCATGATCAAGTCATTACCAAGTCCGGTGATTACAGACAGACCTTGCAGGATAGTTTGAGTTGCTGCGATTATGATTCAGTCAGATTATTTACCTTATTAGATAGGCCTTCCGTTTATTTTGTGGGATGCATTGGTGATACTTTTACTGATACGGTTACCAATCAAACTTATAATACCTGCCAGCTCAATACCCTAATCGACCATCCCGGTAAAACCATGCTATATCAATGCGACAGTTCCTATTTACTCAATGCGGTGTTTTTAAATTATCATGTAATCTTTCGCGAGTATTGTTTGGGTGGAAAAGTTGTCATTGAAGCCAGAACCATAGACCGAACCCTTACCTGTGGAAACCAAAATTTAATGCAAGATTTACAGTATCGCTGGTATCTAAAGAATGATCCTGCAAGGCGTATTCTTGGGAATGAAGCTATTTTTGAACCAGGCGGAAATGAAGAGTATTGTTTGAATTTAACCGTAGTAGCCCACTTTGGTGATCAAACCAGAACTTGTGAATTTGATTTTTGTGAGCAATGGGACGAAAGTCAGTTATATCCTTATGAAGTATGTCCTTTGGGTGATCTTATCCTGACCGACAAATTGCGGGGTAATTATTTTCTGGATTCAATAACACCCACAAATGTTTTTGTCCACAACTGGAAAGTGACCGGTGGCAATATTCTCACTCCAATGGGAGGAATTGATACGACAGAAATCGTAGTAGAATGGGATCCTTCCGCATCGGAACATAAAGTTTGTTATAATTATATTTCCAATTGCGGGGAAAGCAAGGAGTGTTGTATTCTGGTAAGACTTGTTTCTGGTACAGTGGAGGATGTTCATGGTTTCGATTTTTGGACTGTGGTCCCCAATCCAGCTTACGGAGAGATTCGCATTATTCATCCAAGCCAACAAGCAAATGTCATCGAGGTGATCGATCCATTTGGAAAGTCCGCGAAAAAATTTAAATCCATTGGAAATGGATCTTTTGATATTTCCAATTTGCAATCAGGAACGTATTTTTTAAAAATCCATTCCCGATCTGGTACGTTTGTTAGACGTTTGATGGTGATTCGGTAAAATGGGAATGGGTAAATGGATGATTGATTCAATGGTCTAAATCCTAATTCTGGACCACAATTTTCGCAATCATCCACACTCTGATGTGACAATTGATCAGCTTTGCAATCCTTATGGACCTCTTCTCCCATTTTATTCCTTCAGATGTACCAATTTAATACCTTTATGTTTATTTTGCATAAATCGATTGGTTTGGCATAGGTCCAAAGCTATCCAACTCCGCTTATTTAATTTCAATTATCAAAATCTCCTTACTTTTGTGGTATATATATATAGAATATTTATATATGAAAAATATTGATTTAAAACAAATAACCCCGCATCTGATCACCATCGTCGCACTTTGGATGGTCTCCGTTCTTTACTTCCTGCCCGTGATGCAAGGCAAGACCATCATCCAGTCTGATATCCAGTCCTGGGAAGGAATGGCGCAAGAAGCCATACAATACAACGAAAACCACAGCGATCCTGCCCTCTGGTCAAACAGCATGTTCGGTGGAATGCCTCTGTATCAAACCATCCTGACCCCTAAAGGGAATCTTCTACGATATTTACAAGCAATCCCACTTGCTCTTGGTAAATCACCCCTCAATGTTTTTTTTGGGATCATGCTATTTAGTTATCTGGGTCTGCTCCTCTTTGGTATTCAAAACTACATTGCAGGATTGGGCGCTGTGGTGATCGCGCTGAGTACAGGAAATATGCTCCTGGTAGAAGCGGGTCACATGACCAAATTAATGGTGATCTCTTATGCCGCTTTAACCATGTCGGGATTGTGGTGGAGCTACAAGGGTAATCTTTGGTGGGGAATCCCGGTGTTTGCCTTTGGATTTGGGATGCAAATCATGAACAACCACGTCCAGATGAGCTATTACCTGATGATTGGTCTGATTCCAATGGCCATTCTCCATCTCATCCAAACCTTTAAAAGCGGGCAATGGAAGCAATTTATCATAGTCCATGTCTTACTGGGAGTGGCTGCCTTTCTGGGTCTGATGGCTTCGTCCACTACCCTCTTAACCACTCAGGAATACGTAGGACAAACCATGCGGGGAGGTTCTGTTTTATCCACTTCAAATACTGGAAATACAAGCAATAAATCGGGTCTGGAGTGGGACTATGCCACCGCCTGGAGCAATGGATGGCTGGATCTTTGCGCCACCATCATCCCCGGAGTCGCTGGGGGAGCCAATGGAGAAAAAGTCAAAGGCAACAATGCTTTGAAATCTGAATTGCGCAAACAGAAAATTCCTGTACAAGCCAATATGAGGGTCCCCACTTACTGGGGAGCCCTGCCTTTTACCGGTGGACCTTTCTATTTCGGCATCGTGGTGGTCCTTTTCTTTTTATTGGGTTTGTTCTTACTGGATCATCCGATCAAATGGTGGTTGGGTACAGCGACCTTATTATTGTGCCTGATGTCTTTGGGTAAGCACTTTGAGATCTTTAACCGGATTTTGTTTGATTACCTTCCCTATTACAATAAATTCAGGGCCCCAAGTTCCATTCTGACCGTCGCGGGTGTCTTGTGTTCCATTTTTTCGATCTTCACCATCAGCAAATTGTATACCGGTGATTTTGTCAAAGAAAAATTGCGCAAAAGTCTTTTGTACAGCACCGGAATTCTCTCTGCTTTTTGTTCCTTTTTCTGGATTCTGGGGCCTGGTTTTTTTGACATGTCAGGCGGACTGGAAACACAGGAGACTGCCATTCTGGTAGGATTGCGCAAAGCCATGATGTCGGCTGACGCCATGCGCGGATTGATCTTTGTACTCATAGCCGCCGCGATCCTTTATTTCTATGATCGTTCAAAAATTAAACCCATCGTTTTTTTAATGTCCATTGGCATCCTCAGCTTATTTGATATTCTAAGTATCAACCAAAGATATCTCAGCCATTCTGATTTTGTAAAGGCATCCGCCAAAAGCAGTGTCCATAATCCAAGACCCGTGGACCAACAAATTATGCAGGATCAAACAAAGGGTTATCGTGTCATGGATCTCACCAATGATCCTTACAACAACGCAATGCCTTCGTATTTCCACCACATGGTAGGCGGTTATCATCCGGCCAAACTCAGAAGGTATCAGGATCTGATCGATCGCTGCCTTGATGAGGAAAGTAAAATGTTGCAATCAGTCTTGCAAAATTTTAATGGCGATCCGAACGACAGCAATTTTGTAAAAGGAATGAATCAACTTCAGGTGTACAATATGCTCAATACAAAATATTTTATCCTGGGTGAAAGAGGAAAAGAAATCGTGCTTCCCAATTCTGCGGCCAATGGATCTGCATGGTTTGCTTCTAACATCCACTGGGTGAATACGGCAGATGAAGAAATCGGAGCATTGCGAAATCAAAATCTAAAATCCACTGCAGTGATCCACAAAGAATGGGAGTCAATGGCTGGACAAGCCGGTGACGGCCAGGGAGAAATATCTCTCCAATCCTACGAACCCAACAAACTGGAATACAATAGCAATTCGGGTTCGGATCAACTGGCGGTCCTCTCTGAAATTTGGTATGGACCGAACCTCGGCTGGACTGCAAGCATTGATGGCAAGCCAGCCGAACTGTTTAGGGTAAATTATGCCTTAAGGGGAATCAGCGTACCGGCCGGCAATCATAAAATCATTTTAGAGTTCAAACCCACCTCCTATACAATTGGTGAATTGCTCAGTTTTATTGGATCCGGAATTATGCTGCTGGTATTGGGATTGACCCTATGGTACAAAAAACGAAAACCTTCTGCATGATTTGTCTGGATTCTGTTCCGGCAATCTGCATACATTATCTGAAAACATTTTAGCCATGGGTATCATCAGGGCACAAAGTGTCAGATCGACCATTTTAATTTATACCGCCATGCTCATCGGTCTGATCAACCTTGTGTTGCTCATGCCACAATTTTTTACCAAAGAACAAATCGGGATGACACGGACCATCCTGACCCTGGCCTTGTTGTTGAGCCAGTTTTCAGAAATGGGTGCTTCGGGAATCACCTATCGCTTTTTTCCGTTTTACAAAAAACAAGGAGCTGAAGATTTGTTGTGGATTCTTTTGTTGATCACTGCAGCTGGGTTTACCCTGGTAGGAGGAATCAGTTATTTTTTTCGCGATTGGATCTTCTCCGGTTTTTATGCGGAATGTCCCGCACTACAAGATTATGAGCATCTGATTTTTCTGGCCACCTTCTTCACCCTTTACAATGGATTGGGCAGTTATTACTGTGCGGTCCATTTGAAAACTGTGGTGCCGCGTGCCATCAATGAACTCGTGCCCAGAATTGGCAATACCTTTCTCATTGTAGCATTTGCTTTGGAGTGGATTGATTTTTCTACTTATTTCACCTTGTTTACTGGCTTACTGATCCTGATGGTGGCATTGATTTGGGGCTATATTGTGTATTTGAAAAAACTGCATTTGTCTTTCAAAATTAGTCCGCTTACCAGACGGGTTTATAAAAAATTGTTGGTGTTTGGCGGCATGGGTTTGTTGGGTAACAGCCTTGGAACCCTCATCAGTTACATTGACACCCTTATGCTCGGCTCACTCAGCGGACAAGAAGATGTCGCCGTGTTTTCCATTGGGTATTATTTGATCACCATCATGACTGCACCATACCTGGCCATCATCGCGGTGGTAAGCCCGTTGTTGGCAAAAGCCATCCGACAAAAAGACTGGACTCAGGTTCTTGAGTATTACCAAAAGACTTCCACCAATCATTTTATCATCGGATCCTTTATTTTGGGAGGAATCGTACTATGCTTTGAAGATTTTATCAGACTACTGCCTCCAAGTCAAGGATATGAGGCTTCATTTTCGATTATTCTTTTTTTTGGTGTGGGAAAGCTATTGGGCATGATCTCCGGTTGTAATGCAGAGATCATCGCATATTCAAAATACTATCGTTTCAATTTCTATTTACAGCTGGCGGTCGCCGTCATCTGTGTGATCAGCAATTATTATTTTATATCATCCATGGGTTTGCAGGGTGCGGCGATTTCAGGTCTGATTTGCCTGATCATTTACAATGTGGCCAGATTTGTTTTCGTAAAAGTTAAATTGAACATACAACCCTTTACAAGATCAACCGTGCTTAGCATCCTATTGCTCGTCCTTGCTTTGTTGCTCAGTGCGCTGCTGACTTATTTTGCCAACATCAGGATTGAAGGCCACACCCACAGTTTTATTGTCATCAATTTATTCATTAAATCAGGAATCTGGAGCATTATCTTTATGACATTGCTCTATTGGATCAAACCCTCCGATGACATTCGGATATTTTTTGAAGTGATTAAAAGTAAATTTAGAAAACCGATCATCAAGTAATAAAATTAAAATGAATGGACAAAATGAATACAGCCTCATGAAGAAAGTATATGCCATCATTGGTGCAAGACCACAATTTATCAAACATGCTCCCATCGAATTGGCATCTAAAGGCAAATTTGAATTAAAGACCATTCATACCGGTCAACACTATGATTATAAAATGAGTCAGGTCTTTTTTGAAGAGCTTGGAATCAGCCAACCGGATCATATTTTGCAAGCAGGAGGAGGTACGCATGGTGAGATGACCGGAAAAATGTTGATGGAGATTGAAAAAATATTGATGGCTGAAAATCCAGACATGGTTTTGGTGTATGGAGACACGAACTCTACATTGGCTGGTGCTTTGTCTGCTGCAAAATTAAACATACCGGTCATACACATTGAAGCAGGTCTGAGAAGTTTCAATCGAAGCATGCCGGAAGAAATCAACCGATTAATGACAGATCATCTTTCTTCCATTTTGTTTGCACCTACGGATACGGCCATTGCCAATTTGAAAACCGAGGGCATTACCCAAGGAGTCTATAAAACGGGGGATGTCATGTGTGATATGATCCGCATTGCAAAGGAGCGAAATATACTAAAGGATTCTTCTGAGAATTTTATCTACATGACTTTGCACAGACCCTATAATACAGATGATCTGGATAGACTATATCAAATTCTGGATGCCTTGCAAGATCTGTCCATTCCGGTGAAGTTTTTTGCCCACCCAAGAAGTCGCCAGAGATTAAGCAGCGAAAACCATCAAAAAAACTGGCCCAAGCTGCAAATTGAAGAGCCCCTGTCTTATTTTGACAATTTGAATGCAATGCACCAATCGAAATGTATTATTACAGACAGCGGAGGCATTCAAAAAGAGGCCTACATTCTCCGTAAAAAATGCATCACCCTAAGAAGTGAAACGGAATGGACGGAGACTCTCCGGGGAGGCTGGAACCAATTAATCTGGGAAGACCTGGACAGACTAAAGGCAGCGGTTGAGTCGGTACCGGGCTCATATATAGAAGGTATTTATGGTGATGGACGTGGAGCAGATGAGATTGTGGAGAGGATTTGTTCGGCATTCATATAAAAGAACACAATGAAATTCAGTATTGTATATCCCACCAGAAATCGACCAGAATTATTGAAAGAAGGTATCCGGTCTATTCTTCTTCAGGAATTCCAGGATTGGGAATTAATTATTTCTGACAATGACCCCGGAAAATCTGCGGAAAATATTTTTAATCAATACAAAAAAGATGAGAGAATCAAATACCACTGGACGGGTGGTCAATTGGCCATGGCGGATAATTTTACCTTCGGTCTTTCAAAAGCCACCGGTGATTATGTGACCGTATTAACGGATAAGACAACTTTAATACCTTCCTGTCTTAATATTTGCAATGACTTATTAAATAAGGAGGAATATGATCTTATCAATTGGAGCGAAGCACATTTCTATCCAAGATCAAAAAATAACATTTCAAGTTCACCTGGTTTCTTGAGGATAGTTTATCAAACCAATGAATTTAAGATATTTGACCCAAAAGAAGAAATAAAATACTTATTGGAATTTAGAAAACACCGCAGCCATGATATGCCCCACTATTTCAGAGGTAAAATACTTTTTGGAGTGGTCAGAAGGAAATTAATAGCAGATTTGGTAGAAAAGAAAGAATTCTTTCTTAAGTATGCCCCTGACTATACCACAAGAATGATTGTATTGTCGAGAGCCCGTAAAGCGATTGAAATTACAGCACCACTCCAATGCGCTTTTATTAGCGGAGATTCAAATGGAATGCTATGTTCTATCTATCCGGATAAAGCCTTTGCTTTTTTTAATGATGCAGATCAACACTCAAATGTCAACACGTACTTTCCAATAAAAGGTCTCTATACAAGCCAACAAAACCATGTTGCAGGTGACTACTTGTTCAGCCTTTTCAAATTAGACATCCCTGCAAACATTAACATGACAAATTTATACCGAACAATGCTATTTGATTTATTGAAAGTAAAATGGAATAATCCCGAAACCAAAAATAAACAGATGAATTTGTTCTATAAAGCGATACAAGCTCAGAATATCAAATTTAGATTGTATTTTTTTCTTGTAAGTTATCCCATTGCAATTTTCTTGTATTGGAGATATCTTCTTAATAAACTTCGAATAAAAATATATTCCGAAACAAATTCCGGTTTAGTAAAATCCATTCTAAAACACAAAGAAGTAAATACAGAATATGAGAATATCACAGAAGCCAACTTGAATTTGGCAAACGAATTTAAAATGTTTTCTTCAAGTTCGAAGACCAAATGAAGTTTAATTTTAAAATACTGATTATTTTTCATTTACTTCTTTTGAGAGCCCATTCTCAAAATATTACCGAAGGTTACTTTCCACTTGAATATGCCAATCCAGATCTTGGCCCTTGTATTGCTTTAAATACCTTGCTTGACTCAAATCAAAACCTTATCCACATTTATAAAACAGCAGAAGGATTTAAAGTAACGATTTCAGATTCTAATTTTTATATTACGCATGAAAAACATTACAAACCATCGACAATTAAAATAATTGATTTATTCATGGTATCATTTAATAGCAACCATGAAGTGATTGTAGCCGGGACGGCAGAAGGCAATAAAATACTAATCATTAAATTAAGTATAGTTGGTGATATAATTTGGGCTAAATCTTTTTATAATCAATTTTCTTTTGATTTAAATGCTATGAGTATTAATAAATTCAACGAGATTTTTATTGGATGCCTGGCCAATTACCAAAAACCCGGACAATCCTATTTCACTTTGATCCTTGACAACAATGGCCAAACAATCAACTCACAAAATATCAGCTTAAGTATTCGCAATTTTTATTCTGCCTATTGTTCTGTTTCTACAGTGGACAATTCATTTATCCTTTCAGGATCTGGACCTCGAATTTCCAATCTTTTTTCACTGTGGCTGCTTAAAGTAAACAGATTTGGCTACGTTGAATGGTCAAAATTATACACTCCAAGATTTGCACCTGAACCAAATTATGGTGCCTTTGGCGTTTCGATCGAAGCTTTGGAAAATGATAGATATATGGTCATGGGAAGATATGGTGATGATTTAAGAGGTGCCAATCTTTTCCCAAATGAAATGGCAGGATTGATGGTAGAGATAAACGGATCGGGTGACATTGTATCCTCCAACAAATTACAATTTTCAAGTCCTGCGCATTGCAATCCTGTCGATATATTATATAAAAATGGAAATTACTACCTGATAGGCTCTGAAAGTTATACCCACTTGGGGAAGGGTTTATTTATAGCAAAGTATGACTCTGATAGGAATATAGATTTTGCAAAATATTTACCAGGAAATTTAAGGTATCCAAGAATTGAAATATATTCTGATAAACTTCTTTTAACAGGTTACACTACAATCCAAAATAAGAATTTCCAATATTTCAATAAAACGGATATCAATCATTTTGATTTGTGCAATGGACAAGCTGTATCAGCCCATTTCACACCCATTCAATTAACTGAAATGGATCATAGTTTTACATTTACGTCAACTGTCAGTCAAGCTGATGTGATTTTTGAACCCATTCAATCGCCTTGTTTAATGATCAATAAATTCATTTGCAAACGGGAAAATAATATCAATTTTCAACAAATCAATTATTCGAGGTACTTCGAAAATGACACAGCACTCTTCTTTTGCCAGGGAACTCCTATTTTTTTTAATGGAAAATATTATTCCAAGGCTGGAATCTATTATGACACCACACAATATTCTTCCAATGTATGCGACACCATCCACAAAATTTCAATTTCTGAAATCTTATCGGATTCTACTAAATTAGAATATTTGCTTTGTATAGGAGATACTTTGACCATTGGTGGTAAATCTTTTACGAAACCAGACCTGTACTACTTGTCTGACGTCAACAAATTTGGTTGCGACAGTATTATTGTCCTAGATTTGAAACAGAGAGATTTTAACTATCTGCAACAAAATTTTACCATTTGTCAAGGCGATTCCATCGAGATCAATGGAGTTTTTTATAAGAACAGCACCCGTTTTGTAGATACCATTTCGTCCATTGACCATTGTGATACCATTGTAAATAATAATATTCAAATGTTGCCGTATGGCCAGAGAATCATAAACCTGGATTTGTGTCAGGGGGATTCTGTCACAATAGGAAATAAAACGTATTACAATTCAGGTCATTTTATTGACACTTTGAGTACCAACGGTTTTTGTGATACCATCTACCATATTAATATTTTTGAATTATCCATTGACACCACCAATCAGGATTACAATATATGCATTGGAGATACCATTGTTGTTGACAATTTTAAATTCTTTACCGAGGGAAATTATAAAATTGGCCTTCAAAATATTCATGGATGTGATAGTCTTATTTTCTTAAAAATCTATATAAATGATTATTATTTTGATCAAAGATCCTACTCTATTTGTCTTGGGGATTCCATTCTCCTAAATGGAACCTATTACAAAGAAGAAACGCAATTCAAAGACACCCTTCTTTCATTTGAAACTTGCGACACCATTGTTGAATACCGCATCCATCTGTTAACTTACGGACAGCGTCAGCAAACTATTCAACTTTGCCCAGGTGACACTTTTTATATTGGAGAAAATAAATATTTCCAGTCAGGAATATATACCGATACCATTTCAACACCGGAAAATTGCGATTCTATTATTTATACACAAATATTACAGCTTGAAGAATCAAATACACTGTTAGATTTTTCTATTTGCGACAATGATTCAATATTAATTGATAAAAGGTATTATTCATCAGAAGGTACTCATACATTACATTATACAAATCATTTCGGATGCGACAGTATTGTTAAAATTTTAATTCACAGACACCGAAGTTCCAGCAATGTGATTGACACTTTTATATGTGAAGAAGAGAATATCAAAATTGGTAATAGCATCATATCCCAATCGGGTATTTACTTCATAGAATTAAAAAATCAATATAATTGTGATAGCTTAATCGAAGCCAGAGTAATGTCCAAAGATTGCTATCAGATATACATTCCCAATGCATTCAGTCCGAATCAAGACGGAGTCAATGATGAATGCAAAATTTACCACAATGGGGTATCAAATTTGAACATAGAAATATATGACCGTTGGGGAGGAATGGTGTTTAAATCCAACTCGGTTTCTGGAACCTGGGATGGAAATTCACAAGGTAAAGATTGCATGGTTGGTGTCTATGCCTAACTCATCAATGGAAAATACAACAATGGAAAATCCTTTCTATTCAAAGGAAACATTAGCCTAATGCGGTAATTATTTCATACTTTACGATCCATTTTATTTTTATGCACATCCTCCTCATCTACCATCAAAAACCAAGGCAACAGAGAAAAGCCATAGCTGCGCATTTGCAGGCCTTTGGCCGGCAGGAACAGCATCCGGTAGTGTATTGGAATATTGCCTATGGTGATCCTCCCTTATTAAATGATTCTACCTTTAATGCCATCCTTTTTCACTTTACTTTTTTCCTGCCAAACATCAACAAACCATTTGATCATTTATTTAAATCCTGGCCCAAACTCAAAAAAACCAAGATCTATAAAGCGGCAATGGTACAGGATGAATACATTCATTCAACAAGTCTTTGCCACTTTATGAAGGAATTTGGAGTATCTGAAATCTTCACCTGTCTTCCGGAATCTCTCTGGCAAACAGTCTATCCTTCAGCTTTTACAGGGATTCAACATTATCATACGGTCCTCACAGGATACATCGACGAAGACATGATTTCCAAATACAGCAATTATGCACTCCCCCACGAACAAAGATCACTCGATGTAGCCTACCGTGCGCGCAAAATGCCTTTTAATCTTGGATCTTTTGGCACTTACAAATGGAGACTCACAGAAATATTTTCTGAAAAACTAAAAAACAGCCATTTAAAAACCGACCTGTCCAATGATCCCAATCGGTTTATTTTTGGCGAGGATTGGTATCGCTTTGTCGGAAGTACAAGGACAATGTTGGGATGTGAGGGGGGATCCAGTTTACACGATCCGGATGGCAGCATCCGAAAATGCTGTGAAAATTATCAACTGGAATTCCCCGATGCCGATTTTGAAACGGTCGAAAGCCATTGCTTTCCAGGGCTCGATGGAAAATTTCCCTATTACGCGCTTTCACCACGACATTTTGAAGCAGCCGTGAGCAAAACCTGCCAGGTATTGATCGAAGGTGATTACAATGGCATCTTCCAATCCGGCGTCCATTACATTTCAATCGCCAAAGACTGGTCCAATCTGGAAGAGGTCATTCAAAAAATAAATGACCGTGAATACTGTGAAAAAATAGCAGAAAGGGCCTATGCCGACATCGTCGCTTCGGGACTTTATACCTATCCCCGCTTTGTCGAAACCGTCTTTCATCAAATTCAACTCCATCTCAAAGTACCTGAAATGTCCGGGCAAAACGCTTCGGCCACTCAGATTTTTAAGCTTTTTCACCAATATCCCTGGCTCTATTCTCCCTTCCTTTACTCCAAAGCCATGGTCACCGAATGGGCAAAAAGAGCCGTATGGTTTCTGGGTCTGGATCGCTTTTCCTGGTTTAAAAAACTGGAACAAAAGCTCTTTGGCAGCATTGCCACCCGATGATCCAGGTCCGGACTGATCCAAATATGATCAAATATTCTAATAAAATCGGCCAATTTTGAGCATCTTTGCGCCCGTTTTAATATCTTTTACAGAGCCTCATGTGCGGTATTGCAGGAATATATCAAAAACACTTATGCCGGAACCTGTCGGGAATGCAACTCGAATTGAGCCACATGAACCATCTCATCCGTCACAGGGGGCCCGATGGTTTTGGCCATCACTTTTCCGAAAACCTCCGCATCGGACTGACACATAGGCGATTGTCTATTATTGATACAAGTGCCACCGGAAATCAACCCATGGTTTTTGACAATGGTCAAACAGTCATCATCTACAATGGCGAACTCTACAATTACCTTGAGCTCAAAGACGAACTCAAGAGTCATTTTCCATTTAGGACGCAATCGGATACCGAAGTCATCGTCGCTGCATACCGGCATTGGGGAGAAGCATGCTTGCAAAGGTTTCGAGGCATGTTTGCTTTTGCCATTTGGAGTGCCGAAAAACAGGAATTGTTTTTGGCGCGGGATCGTTTCGGAATCAAGCCCCTCTATTTTTTAGAAACGGAAGAGGCCATTTATTTTGGCTCTGAATGCAAAGCCCTTTTGCCCTTTGTGGAAAAAGTAGAAATAGATCGGGAGGGATTGAAAGACTATCTGGCTTTCCAATTTTGCCTCGATGGAAAAACGCTGTTTAAAAATATCCGCGAACTGCTTCCGGCCCACCAAATGACCATCCGTCCAGATTCTGTCGAACTCAAACGATATTGGGAAGTCAATTACCATCCTGATTTTGAAAAATCCTCGGACTATTTTGAAAACGAATTGCGCGAACTGCTTCATGAATCTGTAAAATACCATCTCAGATCCGATGTGCCTGTTGGTGCTTATGTGAGCGGTGGTATCGACAGCAGTGCGATTGCCTCCATTGCCGCAGATGAATCGACCGATGAATTTTTGGGATTTACCGGAAAATTTTCCTTTGGCACAGATTATGATGAAAGTGCCTATGCATTGGATCTTGCGCGATCCAAGAACTTTAGCCTGCACCAAATTGACATCGTCGAAAAAGATTTTACGGATCAAATCCAAAAGGTGATTTATCATTTGGATTTTCCGGTGGCAGGTCCGGGTTCATTTCCACAATTCATGGTTTCTTCCTTGGCTGCAAAATACCGCAAAGTAGTTTTAGGAGGTCAGGGAGGAGATGAAATTTTTGGTGGATATACCCGATATCTGATTGCTTATTTTGAGCAATGCATCAAAGCCGCCATCAATGGGACTCAAAACAATGGTAACTTCATCGTTACTTACGAATCCATCATCCCCAATCTGATTTCCCTTCGCAATTACAAGCCCATGCTGCAGGAGTTTTGGAGAGATGGACTATTTGAAGAAATGGACCATCGGTATTTTAGACTGATCAACCGAGCACCTCATTTGGGTGATGCCATTCGTTGGGAACTGTTGGAAGATTACCATCCATTTGAAAGTTTTCAGAAAATATTTAATGGTGACAATGTAGGCAAACAATCCTATTTTGATCAGATGACCCATTTCGATTTTAAAACATTGCTGCCCGCCTTGCTCCAGGTAGAAGATCGCATGAGCATGGCACATGGATTGGAATCCAGGGTTCCACTGCTCGATCACAAAATAGTAGAACTGGCTGCCACCATTCCTTCCAATATCAAGTTTGAAAATGGAGATATGAAACACATTTTCAAAAAAGTTGTGAAGCCTCTGTTGCCAGATTCCATTCTTCAGAGAAAAGACAAAATGGGATTTCCAACACCCTTGGTGGAATGGTCTAAAAAATCTCCGGTCAGAGAATTCATCCTGGATTTGTTTAGCACCGCCGCATCCAAGCATCGTTCTTATATAGACAACAGCAAGGTGATGGAAAAAATCCAGAACGAAACCAGGTTTGGCAGAAATCTTTGGGCCTTTCTTTGCCTTGAGTTGTGGCAAAGTGAATTTCTCGATAAAAACCATTCCATTCAAAATATTGCAACATCAAATAAAATCAAGATATCATGAGAAAAATATTAATCACAGGTGGTGCGGGATTCATCGGTTCGCATCTTGCAGATCGCTTACTGGCGAAGGGAGACCATGTATTGGTCATTGACAATTATCAGACAGGAAGAAGAGACAATCTCAGCCCTCATCCAAATTTGAAAATCATCGAAGGGAGCATCGCAGATGCAGGTTTGGTGCATCGCTGTTTTGATGAATTTAAACCGGAGCTGGTGGTTCACGCAGCCGCTTCTTACAAAGATCCCAACAATTGGATTGAAGATGTAAACACCAATATTTTGGGTACAATCCATGTGGTGGAAGCTGCCAAAAAAAATGAAGTGAAAAGATTTATCTATTTTCAGACTTCGCTGTGCTATGGATTAAAACCTCTGGAACAACCCATTACTCTAAAACACCCACTTTTTTCTGGTGACTATCCGGGTGGAAGCAGTTACGCAATTAGTAAAACTTCCGGCGAACAATACATCGAACTCAGTGGCTTAGAATTTCTTTCTTTCAGATTGGCCAACGCGTATGGACCGCGCAATATCAGCGGGCCCCTGCCTACTTTTTTTCAAAGACTGACAACCGGCAAAGCTTGCTTTGTAATGGACACGCGCAGGGATTTTATTTACATCGATGATTTGGTCGCTGTCGTGCTTGGCGCCCTGGAAGGAAAGGGAGAAAAGGGATATTACCACATCGCCACCGGAGCAGATTATTCCATCAAAGAATTGTTTGATGCAACCATCAAATCTCTGGGCATCCAATTGGAAAAAGAAGTAGAAGTTCGCCCAAGAGGTGAGGACGATGTTTTTACTATTTTGATCGACCCTTCCAAAACAGAAAAGCATTTTGACTGGAAGGCAAAAACCGCACTTGAATATGGCGTCGATCAGGCCATACAATACTATCAGAAATATGGTATAGAGCAAACATTTACCCACTTAAAGAAAATGGATTAAGGAAAATGTCTCTATTTGAAAACAAAAAAATCCTGATAGCCGGTGGTGCCGGATTCGTTGGAAGCAATTTGACACGAGCGGTTTCTCAACAAAGTCCCTCCCAAATTTTTGTCGTGGACAATTTGTTGTCTTCTGAAAAAGAAAACATTCGGGATATTGCCAATGTGGAATTTATTCAGGCTTCAATTGCAGATGATGCAGTCCTTCATCGATTGTACGAAGTCGGAGTGGATTTTATTTTTCATCTGGCTACCTATCATGGCAACCAGAGTTCGATCCACGATCCGATCGCAGACCACAACAACAATTTGATCACCTCTATCAAATTATTTGATAAATTTAAAAATGATGCGCGTGTTCAAAAGATAGTGTACTCTGCGGCAGGATGTGCGGTTGCAGAAAAACTTGTGACAGAAGCAAGTGCCACCGTGGAAGAGGACATCGTCTCTCTAAAAATGGACAGCCCTTACAGCATTTCAAAGATTGTCGGAGAATTCTATGCCGTTTATTACCACAAACAACATCAGACTCCCATTGTCAGAGCCCGTTTTCAAAATGTATACGGTCCGGGAGAAGTGCTCGGAGCGGGTCAATGGAGAGGAACTCCGGCGACGGTGTGGAGAAATGTTACACCCACTTTTGTGTACAAAGCACTCAACGGGATGGCTTTGCAACTGGAGAATGCAGGTTCGGGTTCGAGGGATTTTATTTTTGTGGAGGACATCGTCTATGGGTTGATCGCCTGTGCAGAATTCGGCACAGCAGGTGAGGTGTACAACCTGGCCAGCGGGAAAGAAACCACCATCAAAGAATGGGCCGAATTGATTTTGGATTTAACTGAAAGCAGTTCTCATTTGGAGATTTTGCCAAAAAGAGATTGGGATACTTCCATCAAGCGTTTTGGCAGCACCGTAAAATCGAAAGAGCAACTCCATTTTGAAGCAAAGACACAAGCGGTGGAAGGTTTGAGAAAAACCATCCAATGGACAGAAGCGAATATGGAGTTTATCCAAAAATGCATGGACAAACACAAGGGTCATTTGACGGTATAGAAAGGCTCTTTTACCAATCAAAGATAAATTGTCAAACATATTAATTTTAATAAAGCCAAAAACAGAATTCAATACACTGGCGTAATTTCGTTGGGATTATCACGCTAAATGCGTACCTGTGATTTTCATGTTGTCACTTCGCTCCTCACCTTGAATTTCCATATTTTCACATGGCGTCGAAGCAGAATTTAGTACGCTGCATGCGTACCCTTCACGGAGTTTCGGAACGCTTTAGCGTCCCTGCGGTTTCCACATTTCCAAATTTCCAAATTTTCACATCTCCAAATTTCCACATCTCCAAATTTCCACATTTCCACATCTCCAAATTTCCACATTTCCACATCTCCAAATTTCCACATTTCCACATCTCCAAATTTCCAAATTTTCACATCTCCAAATTTCCACATTTTCACATTTCCAAATTGACCCATTCTATTCAATGCCAGAAAAAACCCAACACACCGATGGCCACGATGGTCCATCCCGTGATTAAACCGGCGTTGTGCTCAATTTTATGTAGATTAAACCGCTCCCATCCATTCCAGGCAATGTGGATCCAAATCATCATACCGCTGAGCGTCACCAGAGCATAAATCAATCCCACCATCAATAAATACCAAAGTCCGTGCTGACCAGCTGCAAAAAGAGTACCTCAATCTCCAAACATGGAGACAGAATCATAAACATCATCAGCGAAAGCACCACCTGCTTTTTGCGGATAGGAGGTTCTGTGAGATCGTCATCGATGTGAAAATGGTGATGGGTATGATGGCGATAGATGAAATAAAGTCCCATCAAAATCAAAGCCAACGGTCCAGCCCAATGCAAGATTTCTCCAAAATTTGTCTGAAGACTGAATCCAAGCCAGCCCAGGATTAATCCCAGTAAAAATGAACTCAATACATGGGCCAAACCGGTCAATAAAGTAATCCTCACCGTCTCTGACTTGCTCCATTTTGCATTTTTCGAAATCATCAACAAAGGAATCCAATGACTTGGAATAATCGCATGCATGAGGCTTACGATCACGGTACCTGTTATTATCTGATACATTGGTCTGCAAAGGTCCGCAAAATCGCACACAGGATCTCAACAAAATTACCAGCAGAACAAACAATCCTTGGAAGATCAAACATTCTTCTGGCCTGACATATTCAAAATATTCCATATCAATATATTGCATATTATTCTAGACTGGTTGATGAAAGTCATAGCCTCCATTGATCTTCATCAACTTTTGGCTAAGGCAAATGTTCCTATCTTGCACCGCGTATTTTACCCAGACTTATGTATAAAATTCTCTGTCCTGTTGATTTTAGTCCGGCATCAGAAAATGCTTTGGAATATGCCATCGAATTCGGAAAAATTCACTCTGCACAAATTGTGCTGCTCCATGTTTTTTCGATTCCTGTTGCCTCTGCAGATGCCTTTGTCTTTGTACCCGGTATGGAGGAAATTGAACAAATAAAAAATGCCTGGCAGGAAAGAATGGAGAGCCTCATCCTAAAGTACAAACCACAATTGAATGAAGCCATGACCCTCTCAGGAGTCGTTCGTTACGGTGAAGCTACCATGGAGATTCTCTTATTGGCCAGGGACCTGAAACCAAACTTGCTTGTCATGGGTATGCAAGGAGAGGGATTCATCAAAGAAAAAATCATCGGAAGTGTCGCCACCAGGGTGATGGCTGAATACGAACACCCCATCCTTATTATTCCATCTGAATGCAAATACAAAGAAATTCACCACATTGTGTTTTTCTACGACGGACAGGATTTTAAAGACCATCATGTATTAAGCCCTCTTGTTGAAACCGTCGAATCCTTAAACTCCAATCTGAGGGTTTGTACCATTGCCCCCAGCGTGGACGAGTTCCCTGACTTTCAGGATAAATTATGCGCAGATTCTCTTGCCCCCTCGTTAAAGCAACTCCACAATGTAGGATACAACATTGTCCAATCACCGCATTTTCTGGATGCCATTGAACATTATTTGTCACAGCATCCGGCCGATTTGATTTTTACAGTCAAAAGAAAGTACCATTTTTTAGAATCACTGTTTAAGACCAGTAAGGCAAAAACACTTGCTTTTCATTCACACCTTCCTTTGCTTTCATCATTAGATTAATCTGCACCGCCATGAAAATAATCATTAAAGACGATCTCAGCATCGCAGAAATACAAAAACAATTTTCAGAGATATTCCCTTATTTGAAAATCGAGTTTTTCACAAAACCGCACAAGAAATTCACAGGATCGAAAAGGGAAAATATGATTCCTGCCAATACAACCATCGCAGATTGCCGTACGATCCAATCAGAAGGAGCATTAACGTTTGGAGAGGAAACGAAAGTGGCACAACTCGAAAAGGACATGATGGATAAATTTGGACTGTATGTTCAGGTATTCAGACGTTCCGGTAACGTTTGGATTGAAACAACCGTAACAGACGACTGGACCTTGGGAAAACAGAATTCGGAAGCTGAATCTTTTATAAGAGACATTCGCGAAAATGAAGATGCTTACAACCGGGAACATCTCAGCTGATCTTCCACTCATTTTATTGCATACCAACCCGCCACCAAAATCCCAACATCACATCTGAAGGCTGTCTTCATCAGACAAAATGCCTTTTGAATCATTGAGATAATTTATAACTTGCGGCCTCATTTTGCCAGATTTGTTTATGTGCATTTGGCAAAGTGCTTCTTAAAATTCATTTAAAATTTTAGGTATGTTGATAGCCATGATGATAACTTTTGTTTTGGGATATCTGATGATCATCCTGGAACATCCCCTCAAAATTGACAAGGCTGTATCCGCCATTTTTACCGGAGTCATCTGCTGGGTGATCGTTGCAATCTATCATGAAACCATTCAATCCGGTTCTGAACCTTCTGAGCTGGTCGCACATCACCTTGGAGAAATTGCCCAAATTTTACTCTTTCTGATTGGGGCGATGACCATTGTTGAATTGATTGATGCTCACAAAGGATTTAATGTTTTATCCGAATTAATAAAGAGCAATAAAAAAAGTACTTTATTAATTCTTATCAGCTTTCTTTCATTTTTCATTTCAGCGGTGCTGGACAATCTGACCACCACCATTGTGATGATTTCACTGGTCAGAAAACTGATTCACGGTGCAGATGCAAGAAAATGGTATGCCGGATTTATCATCATCGCTGCCAATGCGGGTGGCGCTTGGTCCCCTTTGGGCGACGTCACAACCACCATGCTTTGGATCGGTGGCAAAGTGAGCACCGAAGAATTGATCAAGTATGTTTTCTTTCCTTCCGTCCTTTGTCTTCTAGTGCCTCTTTTTATCGGATTGCTTTTTACAAATCATTTCAAAGGCAATGTCCAGCCAGCGGAAGACACTTCGGAGCACTCCAAACTTGGCTCTAGTAAAATCATGCTCATTGTGGGAATTTTATCCTTTCTTTCCGTTCCAGTTTTCAAAACCCTTACCCATCTGCCTCCTTATTTAGGAATGATGCTCGCACTCGCCATTGTATGGCTGGTTTCTGAATTCGTGGACACCAAAGTGGAAGCCTTTACCCATGAAGAAAAATACAAGTTGACTGCCCGCTATGCTCTTTCCAAGATTGAAATACCCGGCATCCTTTTTTTCTTTGGGATTCTGACAGCTGTTGCTGCTTTAGATACGGTCGGAATTCTTGCCAGTATGGCGACGCAACTCGATGCATTTCTTGGTCATAAAGACTATGTAGCCATCGTTTTAGGCGTCCTCTCCGCCATCATAGACAATGTTCCGCTGGTAGCCGGCTCTATGGGTATGTTTGAATTACCCAAGGACCACGAATTTTGGCATTTTATCGCTTATTCCGCAGGCACCGGTGGCTCTTTGCTGATCATCGGATCTGCCGCCGGAGTAGCCGCGATGGGAATGGAAAACATCGATTTCATTTGGTACCTCAAAAAAATCGGAGGCCTGGCGGCCCTTGGCTTTATCACAGGTTGTATTTGGTTTTTGGTGGTCGGGGGATAGTCCAATTGTCCCCGGTATACATCGTCCAGGATCCGTGGATTCCGGCAAATTAATGGAACTTGTTTTTTTAAAAAATTGTTCAATGATGGCGTTCAATGGAATTTTGAAAATACAGAGGAAGAAATTGCCCTGATCAAAATTGATTACTTTTGTTATTAAATTAAAAAGAACATAAAATGTCGCTCAAAAACATGTTTTCCACCCGTACCGGCTCAAGCCCGATGCTCAGACCTTCTATTCTTGAAAACAGCCAAAACAAGACCCTCGAACTTTCAGAAAGGATGACCGTAGCCGGTGCGATCAATAAATCCCTCATCATGGGAGCACTTCTGTTGATAACTGCAGCTATAGCCTGGATGATGCCCAACATGATATTCCTGTGGACCGGAGCCATTGGAGGACTGGTTTGCGTCATTGCTTCTGCCTTCAGGCCTCAGTGGTCCGCATGGATTGCTCCTACTTATGCACTTTTAGAAGGTTTGTTCATAGGAACCATCTCCTACTTTTACGCTTCCATGTATGATGGAATTGTATTTCATGCCTCCAGTCTGACCATTGCCTTGTTTTTTCTGATGCTTTTTTTGTTTAAATCAGGGATTATAAAAGTCAATCAAACATTCCGCTCGATCATTATAGGTGCAACTGCAGCCATTGCAGTCGTATATCTGATCACTTTGGTATTAAGCTTTTTTAGCATTCAGGTTCCATTTATCCATGGCAATGGAATATTTGGAATTGGATTTAGCCTTCTGGTGGTTGGAATTGCAGCTTTTAATTTGATGCTCGATTTTGATTTTTTTGAAAAAGGTGAACAAGGCGGATTGGCAAAACATTACGAATGGTATGCAGCCATGGGTCTCTGGGTCACTTTGATCTGGCTCTACATTGAAATGCTTCGATTGCTGTCTAAAATTTCGAGCAGAGATTAATCTTCCAATCGATCGAAAAAAGCATCCAATTCATCAAAATCAAATATCCCCGTTTGTGTTTCGCGGCCGGGATTAAACAGGAGTCCGAGGCAGTCATTCGGTATTTTGGAATCCTTCAAATCCTGGATGTGTAAAAAAGTTTTTTCAGCCTGATAGCTATCTGAAGCTGCCACTGAGCCAATTTTCACCGTCTGGACTTCACCATTTGGTTTTTTAAAATCAGAAATTTGGATGCTTGAATTTTTATCCCAGTAGATTACTTCATCCAGGGTCTGATGACTTCTAAAAATTTCAACCTTTTCATAATCCCAGGAAATTCCGACCAGCAACGGTCCTGAAGTCCATTCTCTGAGTTGAGCAATCAAACGATCCGTCTGCAATGCGTCCAATTGATCAAGGTCGATTCCAATGTAATGCACCCCTCTGGCAGCAAGGTATCTGGCAATGGTAATATCAAATACCGGAAAAGCAAACAATAAAGATTGGTTCATACTGGAAAATGAATTTCTTGTGGATTGGATTCGAAACACTTGAATGACCTCCGGTGGTGAGGACTCAGTCCAAAAAGCTTTATGGCCTCCCGGTGAAAGGCGGTGGGGTAACCCTTGTTTTCATGCCAGCCATATCCTTCGTATTCACGATGTAAGTCAATCATGATGGCATCGCGGTAAGTTTTTGCCAGAATGGAAGCCGCAGCAATGGATTGATAGATGCCGTCCCCCCTGACAATGGCCATTTGTGGAATGTGGCTGATCGGTATTGGTTTGTTTCCATCCACTAGCACCAAGGCGGGCATCGGAGACAATTGTTGAACACAAAGAGCCATTGCCCGAAGACTGGCCTGGAGAATATTGTAGTGATCAATCTCCTGTGGGGATTGAGTTTGGACGGACCAGGATTTTGCCTTTTCCAAAATCTCATCCCTTAAGCTTAATCTTTGATTTTCAGTTAGTTTTTTACTATCCTGCAAATTTTTAATGGGTCTGTCCGGATCCAATATGACCGCAGCGGCAACGACCGGACCGGCAAGGCACCCTCGTCCGGCTTCATCACAACCAGCTTCATATTGATTTTTTTTATAATATGATCTTAATTTATTCACTTATAACGCCAAAAATTCTATCTTTGCCGGGCAAAATTACGCAATCCCGATGAGGTCTCAACTACTGGTGCTATCCGTATTCTTATTGATTTTTAAGCTCGGTCACTCTCAGACCCATTGGCATAAATTGAAGATTCCCCTGCAAGGAAAAACCATTTTGGATCTTCAAAAAACAGGACTTGCCTTTGATCACGGTGTTTATGTACCCGGCGAGACCTTTACAGGGGACTTTACCCACGAAGAAATGGAAAAACTGCTGGCGCATGGATTTGTACCAGAAATTGTTCCTTCACGTCTTTTAATCGAACCAAGAACCGCTGATCCCTGTGATAGCTTTTTGGTAAATCCCCCTGTTTTCAAGATGCCCGCCGAATATCCTTTTGGATCAATGAATGGTTTTCCGACCTTGGTCGAGATTTACGAGTCCCTTGATTTGATGGCAGAGCTGTATCCTCATCTCGTGCTTTCCAAAAAGAGAATCGGCAATTTTCTGACCCAGGAAGGCAGACCTATTTACTACGTCAAAATTTCTGACAATCCGGAATTGGATGAGCAGGAACCCGAAATTCTCTATACTGCACTGCACCATGCCAGAGAACCCCTGAGCATGTCACAGATGCTTTTTTACATGTGGTATTTGCTTGAAAACTACAATAAGGATCCCGAAATCAAAAGGTTGGTCAACAGCAGAGCCATGTATTTTATACCCTGTGTCAATCCGGATGGTTATTACTACAATCAGGAGACCAATCCAAGAGGAAATGGATTTTGGAGAAAAAACCGAAAAAGCCTCACCGAAGGAATTGGGGTGGATCTCAATCGAAATTACGGATACCAATGGGGAATTAATGACATCGGCTCATCTCCGGATGTGGATTCGGAAGTATTCAGAGGACTCAATCCATTTTCTGAAATAGAAACCCAGGCCGTAAAAGCATTTTGCGAAAGCAGGCGATTTAAAATTGCCATGAATTACCACTCCCATGGAGATATTTTAATTGTTCCCTGGGGATACAGCAATCTGCCGACACGGGATTCAACCGCCTACATGGCGATTGCCCAACAACTCACCCGTTACAATCAATTTAAAGTAGGCACCACATTTAATACCCTGAATTACGAGGTCAACGGTGTCTCAGACGATTGGATGTACGGAACCCTTGGAATATTCTCTTTTACGCCTGAAGTGGGATACGCATTTTGGCCGGATCGCAAAGACATTACCTGGCTCAATGAATCTACCCAATACATGAACCTGATGTCTGCCTGGAATGCAGGTGCCTGTGCCCAGATGAAAGATTTAGGTCAGACTGCATTGGAAGAAAGAGATGGCAATCTGGAGATTTTGATCAGCCGAACCGGTTTGGAAGACCAGGCCATCAAATTATCTGCTTCCATTGATCAGGCCCATCTTTTTACCCTGGATTTACCTTCAGCATTTCATGTCGGAGCTGGATCTCATACCGTATTGAAGATTCCCTTCACTTTGTCCAGTCAAATAAAATATGGTGATCAAATCAACATTGAACTGACTTTGCAAACCGGTGATTACATTCATCAAATTCAGTTGAGTAAAATTTATTTGGGAAGACCCATCTGGGAAGAAGATTGTCTGGACACCGATCAGTGGATTTCATCTGGGGGAGTTTTAGCGGCAACCAGCGAAAGTTTTACTTCAGAGCCTTCTAGTTTTACTGATTCTCCTCATTCGATGGTGATCGGTTCCGGAGAAATTAAAATGCGGACCAAAAATATTCTGGATTTGACCACTGCAAGAGATGCTAAACTGAGTTTTAGAGCCAAATGGGATCTGGACAAAGAAGTAGATTTCGCACAGATCAAGATATCGGAAGACGGTGTAAGTTTTATTCCCTTATGCGGTCAGTACACTGTGCTCGGATCGGCTTTTCAGGATTTGGACAAACCGGTTTATACGGGACGTCAAAGCGATTGGATTTCGGAATGGCTCGATCTAAAACCATGGCTCGGCAAAAAAATATACCTTCAGTTGTTTGTCGCCACCAATTACAGTGAACAGGATCGGGATGGTTTTTACATCGACGATATTCGGGTCTATTCAGACCTCATCAATTCTTCAGAAGATAAAATCCATCCTGAAGAATTTTCGCTTAAAATTTATCCGCAACCTGCAGAAGACCACATCCAGCTTGTCGGTGATATCCATGCGGAAGATGAAATTTTTCTCATTGATTTGGGAGGAAACAAGTCTAAACTTTGGAAGCAGAATCAAAGTGAAAATGGGCTGCTCGTCAAGCTTCCAGCGTTAAATACAGGACTTTATTTTATACAATTGATCCGATCAGACGGAAAAAGTCTGATCCAAAAATTGACAATCCGATAAACATGAATATTTCACAATATTTGAGCGCTCTGGGACTCCAATCCAAAGAGGCAGGAAGCTGGTCATCCACAGTACTTGGATCCAATTCATCTGCATTGATAGAAAGCTTTTCTCCGGTGGATGGACAAAAGATTGGGGAAGTGGAAATCACATCCAGACAAGAATACGATCGTTTGGTGGAGGAAGCGCATTTGTCCTTCCTCTCCTGGAGAAAAATACCTGCGCCTAAAAGAGGTGAATTTGTCAGATTGTTGGGCAATAAACTGAGAGAAAATAAAGAGTCACTCGGCGCCCTGGTCTCATACGAAATGGGAAAATCCTATCAGGAAGGACTTGGAGAAGTGCAAGAAATGATCGATATCTGTGATTTTGCAGTCGGATTAAGCCGGCAGTTGTATGGCCTTACCATGCATTCAGAAAGACCGGATCACCGGATGTATGAGCAATGGCATCCACTCGGTGTGGTAGGTGTCATTTCTGCTTTCAATTTTCCGGTCGCAGTCTGGTCATGGAATGCGGCTTTGGCATGGGTTTGTGGAAACACCGTGATTTGGAAACCATCCGAGAAAACACCCCTTTGCGGAATTGCTGTACAGAAGATGACTGCAGAACTAATCCGCGAACAAAATCTACCTTCCGGCTTGTCCATTTTGGTAAATGGATCAGCAGAAGTTGGACAATGGATTTGCAAAGACCACAGAATACCCTTGGTTTCAGCCACCGGATCTACGCGCATGGGTAAGTCTGTTGGAATGACCGTCGCTGAAAGATTTGGAAAAAGTATCTTAGAACTCGGCGGCAACAATGCCATCATCATCAGCCCATCTGCCAACCTCCGGCAAGTTTTACCTGCAATCGTTTTTGGAGCAGTAGGCACTGCAGGACAACGCTGTACTTCGACGCGAAGATTGATCATCCATGAATCCGTGTACGATCAGGTTTGCGTTGTATTAAAACAGGCATACAGTCAACTGCGAATTGGAAATCCCTTGGACGAATCCAATCATGTTGGGCCTTTGATTGACCAGGATGCCGTCAGATTGTATCTGGAGTCGGTTCAAAAAATCAAAGAACAGGGAGGAAGTTTTTTGATTGAAGCTGCAGTCCTTCAAGGTCCGGAATATTCAAGTGGTTGTTATGTACAGCCCTGTATTGCAGAGGTCCGCACCGATATGCCAATCGTCCGTCATGAAACTTTTGCACCGATTCTCTATCTGCTTAAATATAAAGATCTTGATGATGCCATCAGGATTCAGAACGAGGTGCCACAGGGATTGTCTTCGGCCATCATGACAGAAAGTCTAAAAGAAGCTGAAAAATTTTTGTCCCATGAGGGATCAGATTGCGGCATAGCGAATGTCAACATCGGCACTTCCGGTGCTGAAATCGGTGGCGCTTTTGGCGGAGAAAAAGAAACGGGAGGAGGAAGAGAGTCAGGATCTGATGCCTGGAAAGCTTATATGAGGCGTCAGACAAATACAATCAGCTATAGCGACAAACCGACTTTGGCGCAAGGGATTAAATTTGAATTTTAAAAAATAAAATCTTGAATATCTAAGAGGATAAATGGCACTACAATTTCGGGGATGACATTCTCGTTTTAAGATTTACTTAATTTCTCTTGACAACATTTATCATCCATAGCGAATGCTTTACCTTTGTTTTAAAATAATACAAAATATGAAAATCAATCTGCATTTTACATTGGTCTCCGTTGTTATTTTGCTTGCAAGTTGCGCTAGAATTTACAAAAGTCCGCAATTGGAATCAAGTGTTGCCTCCCATAGAATCGTTGCCATTGCTCCACCAAAAGTTTCCATTGCGGCACAAAAGAAAGTGGATGCTGGAGCACTTAAAGAACAACAAAAAACAGAATCAAACAATTTTCATCAGGAAATTTCGAATTGGATGCTCAAACGCAAAATGCAGGGCAGAATTTCTGTCAATGTTTTGGACATCGAAACTACCCAAGTCAAATTACAAAAAGCTGGTCATTATGGCAGCAACCCATTAACTCCTGACGAGATCTGTGAATTGTTGGAAGTGGATGCGCTCATCACTTCCAATTTTGCCTTGTCCAAGCCGATGTCCGAAGGAGGCGCCATCGCACTCGGACTTTTGGTGGGAGTCTGGGGCTCGACCAATGAAGCAGATGTAACGCTCGGTATTTATGATAGAAAAACCAAATCAGTGGTCTGGAATTTTGAGCATACCGTTTCAGGTTCTGTGGGTAGTTCTCCTGCCCGATTGGTTGAGAATTTGATGAGCTACGCAAGTCGGAAGTTGCCCTACAGGACGAAGGGTAAGTAGTCGATTGGAGAATTAGTCGCGTGCCCCCAACGCAGTAGGTGGGATTAGTCAATTTGGAAATCGAAGATGACGCCAACGGCGTTATGTAAAAACCGAAGGGACGCTAAAGCGTCCTAATCTCCGCGAAGGGTACGCTTTCAGCGTCTATTAGAGAATATAATATATAGTAAGGACGCAGAGATACCGCCATTGGCGCCATAAATTATGCAAAAGGAATTAAGAAAAAACTTTGAATTATACTTGAGCAAATATTCCTTAATTATAAGCCGGGAATTTCTTCGCAAATGGTTTAAATTGGTTTAGAGCGGCCTGATTCAATACATTTATTATCTGCCAGGTTGTTTAGCAGGCCAGGCATATTTTTAAGTTGAGCTTCCGCTCTTAATCCTCAACCGAACCAGCTCTAAACCAAACCTTGAAAAGTCCTCTTGGAAAAATACCCAACTAGAAAAGAGCAGAAACAAAGAACTTTGTGTAGGGTCAAGTACCCCACCGAAAATAATTCAAAAATTCAACTACTTTAGCAAACTCCATATAACTTTTGTTCTAAGGGTTTTCACTATTTTACTAGCATTATTGGTAATTTTTTGACAGATTTGATTATCTTTACAGCGAATGACCTCATAAAGGCGTCTATTCAAAATGATTGGGCTATTTGAAAAATGATTTGATAAAATCCAAACTAAAATGATGTTACACCATTACAAATACAATTTAAATTATTCTTTTCAAAATGTAATACACACAATTTGCCCACCTAAGCCTTGCCCCACTGGCAGTGATTGTGAGCTGGAAGTTTATGTTAAAGAATATATTTGCGACGATGGTGAATTTTCAGTTGAAATAGATGTACAAAATTCAAATTCAGCTAATCTTTGTTACAGAGTTCAAGGTGGTGCTAATTATCAGGGTTCATTGACTTCATTTCTCTTAGGACCATATACTGATGACATTTTTTTAACAATTTATCTCTGTAATACTCCAACATGTTACAAGCGTATATTTATTCCTTATTTGGATTGTGATGAAGATGATTTTCAAGGTGGCGGTTCGTCTAGAGTAAGTAATAGTTTAAATGATTTTGAATTGAGAATCATTCCAAATCCAATAAAAAATGGGGAAATTAACATAGAATCAAAAATGAAATTTACGGAATTTGAAATCTATAATATCACAAATCAATTAATTCAAAAAGCTTCATTTTCTGGGCCTTATTACCGCTTTTCAGCTGATCTAAGTCCAGGAGTATATTTTTTAAATTACAAGAATTTCCAAGGAGAATCTAGAACTGTAAAATTCTTTCAACAATAGTTTAATTTAAAATAAGCGGATGAAAGAATTCATCCGCTTATTTTATTTTCCACGCTTTTACCAGATTCTTAAAATGGAATAAAAATGAAAAGCATTCTGAAAATAATTCTAGTTTTCCTCATATTTGGAATCAGCTCAACTCAAATCTTTTGTCAAGCCTACTTATGCCTTAATGATCGTTTTGACACAACCTTATGCTTTATTATGGAAGTATTTACTTCATCTTCATCAATGCTTGAAAAAAAAATTGAAAGTGAAGTATCAATTAGCCCTTATTACATTCCATTTGTTGTTGATTTAGACAATGATTGTATTCCTGAAATTGTGACTAAATCATATTTAGCTGATTCTTTATTGATTTTTGATTCTAAAACAGTCAAGATTAAATGGAGTTTCCCAAAATATGTAAGCTATTCAGGAATCTCTAACTTAGTTTTTGTTGATATCGATAACGATTCTATCCCGGAAATTATCAGTCATCATGGACCTTCTGGTGGAATGTTTCCAACTCCAATTGAGGATAGGCTGATTTGTTATAAAACTGATGGAACTGTTGTTTGGATATCTGATCAAACATTAAATTTTAATTCTATTAGTAGCGCAAGTATTGGAGTTGCAGATTTCAATCAAGATGGAATACCTGAAGTTTATTTAAGTAACAAAATATTCAATGCGACAACTGGGGTTCAAATTTGTGAAGGTGGTAATTTTGGAAATGGTAGAGATTATCAAAATAGATTCCATTTCCCAATTTCAATAGCGGCAAATTTGGATAATGATTCATTAAATCTTGAATTGGCTGCTGGATATACTATTTATAAAGTTCTTATAAGTAATGTGAATGGACTGATCGGAAACCAAATGATTCCAATTAATTTTTCTCTTAATGGGCAATATTTGGATGGGCCTACAAGTATTGCCGATATTAATTCAGATGGAATATTGGACGTTATTGTTACAGTACCAGGTGATGCAAATAATGCAATTCTGTATGTATACTATTTGGACACTGGAATTCCTAGATTACTTGCTAGAGCTACTCCTCCAACATCTATTATTGGATCTAGTGGCAATTATATTTCACACGCAACAATTGGTAAGCTCCGAAAAAACAATCTTCCGAGTATTTTATTAAGCCGCCCAAACCTATTAATTTCTTATAGTTACACTGGATCAAGTCAGCTTCGACAAGATTGGAACTTTGTTACTACTGATACTTCTGGAAGTACTGGAATATCTCTTTTTGACTTTCATGGTGATGGCATTCAAGAAATTATCTACCGTGACATGACGAAATTGAAAATTATAAATGGGTCAGGTAATTTACCAATAGTTTTAAGTCAAGCAGATTGTTTATCACCAACATACAACGAATTTCCTATTGTTGCAAATATAGACAATACCGGAGAAGCAAAAATTTGTGTAATGTGTTCAAATTCCACCAATTACAGCGATTCAAAACTAACCGTCTTCGGCCCTCCCGATGGCCAGCACTGGGCCCCAGCCCGATCTGTCTGGAATCAATACGCCTATAATCCACTCCAGATCAACGACGATCTGACGGTACCTCGCGTGCAAAAGAATCAGGCGACGTATATGGGTGGAAAGTATAACAATTTTATGCAGCAGGAGTCGCTACTCGATTCCAATGGTTATTACAAAGTTCCTGCAGCATCACTAACAGGACTGATCCACTGTGTGGATTATGATCCCCTGACAAATCGGTTTACAGTGAGCTTTGATCTGCACAATCGCAGGGATGCCTCCAGGCTCGCGGACAGCGGACTACCGGTGAGCTTTTATGCAAGCAATCCTGAGAATGTCGGTGATACCCTGGGAGTGTATTATACCGGTCAGGCGATCTTTCCCGGAGATACGCTCAGAGATCTGAGTTTTAGTTTTGTGGCAGACAGCAGCATTCGATCCATTTATCTGGTGGTGAATACCCGCAGAAATGGAGCCGGGGTTTTTGATTCGACCCACTTCGATCAACCGGAATGCGATTATACCGATAATTTCTATTACACCATCGAACTACCACAAATCCGGCGTGATACACAGAATGTCTGCGAGGGATCCGGATATGTGTTCTACGATACCACGATCTACGATGCCGGACGATATCATCACGTTCAGGAAAATCAAAGCGGCTGCGACAGCCTGATTGTCCTGCTGGATCTCAGCCTCAGCCAAACCATCCATCGCCAGTCAAGTATTGAAGTTTGTGATCAGTACAACTGGAATGGAAAGACATTATCTCAGTCAGGAATTTACTCGGATACCTCACTGACTCAATTTGGTTGTGACAGCATCCACAGTCTAAATTTAACGATTAATCTTTCTACCAACGAAACTCAAAACATCAGCGCCTGCGATCAATACGATTGGAACGGACAAACTTATACTGCATCAGGAACTTATTCTCATATAGGACAAACAGTGCATGGTTGTGACAGCATGGTAAGACTTAATCTCACCATTCACCCTTCCGAAAATATCGAAATATCCCAACAGGCCTGCCATGAGTATTTCTGGAATGGAAATCATTACACCACATCCGGTAAATACACATTCCAAACCCAATCGCAATACAGTTGCGACAGTACCGTCATTTTAAATCTGACGATAGACACCGTCATCCGACAACAAATCTCACATCAGGCCTGCGACAGATATCAGTGGAATGGAAATACCTACACCCAATCCGGAATTTATGCATTTACCGCTTCAACACAAAATGGTTGTGACAGCATCGTCAGCTTAAATCTGGAAATTTTGCAATCAAGCAATTCGACTGAAAATGTGAATTCATGCGATGCTTATACCTGGAATGGAAACACATACACACAAAGCGGAAACTACGAATTCAAAACACAGAATCGCAATGGCTGTGATAGCATCGCAACATTGCAACTGACTATTTTGCAATCCACGCAATCTCTTTCTCAGGTTTCTACCTGCGATTTATACAGCTGGAATGGAAATACTTACACCCAATCCGGCAACTACGAATTCAAATCACAAAACAGCGAAGGCTGCGACTCCACGGCGGTTTTGGAGCTTGTCATACTTCCATCCCATCAACTGTCGATCACTCATTCCGCATGCGATCGCTATGTTTGGAATGGGATGACTTATGATCAAAGTGGAAATTATTCTTTCTCCACCAAAAATCAGTTTGGTTGCGATAGCAGCATCTCCCTCGATCTCGAAATTTTAAAATCAAGTTCTGCCAATATTTCCTTATCAACTTGTGACAGTTTGGTTTTTGATGGACAGGTTTTAAAAGAAAGTGGAATTTATCCATTTAAAATCTCCAATCAGGCAGGTTGCGATTCGACCATCCATTTGAATTTATCCATTCTTTCTTCCAGACAAATCGACTCTGTTTCTTCCTGCGATCCTTTTCTTTGGAATCAGGACGGACAGAATTATACCCAATCAGGACATTACCAAAAAAACTTCATCAACTCCGCGGGTTGCGATTCTCTCTTCATACTGAATTTTGTTCGCCTTCCGGAATATTCTTCACAAGAAAAAATAGAACTTTGCGATCCCTACTTCTGGCCGGTGGCCAACAAACTCCTGGACCAATCCGGCATCTACACCGAACTATTAAAAACCCATCGGGGCTGTGACTCCAGCATCACCCTGGATCTTCTCATCCATTCCAAATTCATCCACACAGACAGCGTCATCAGTCCTTCCGACTACCTCTGGCCGGTCAATAACCATACTTATTCTTCTTCCGGAATTTATGAAGAAAAATATTCCTCCGGTTTTGGATGCGACTCCATCCACCGCCTCGTCCTCCTCATCCAAAACGAAACCGGCATTTACTATCCCAACGTCCTCATACCCGGTGGCATCAGCGGAGGATTTACCATCTACGACAATCTCCACAGCATCGCCTCCATCGCCACCCTGTCCATCTACGATCGCTGGGGCAGCCTCGTCTGGCAAAAACACAATCTCTCCCCCAACGATCCTACCCAGGGCTGGGACGGCCGCTTCAAAAATCAACCTGTCCTCCCCGGTGTCTATACCTGGCATGCGCAACTTGCGCTCAAGGATGGTGGATACCTGACGGTGAAGGGAGATTTGACGGTGCTGAGATAAAAAGAAAGGACCAGAAGGAGACTGAACTGGAGAAAGCCGACCGACTCTGAAAGAGTCCTGATGAGCGTTTTTATACCACTTAAAGTCCAATATTCTAAGTTTCCGAATTTTAATAGTTAGTCTCCAATTTATTTCTCGTCAAAGTTTCATGATACACACTTATGGTGTTTAAAAATTCTATTCAGCAAGGCTTAATTTTCCATTCATTTTTACACTTGCTTGTAAGATATCAAATTTATTTTATCTTTACTGCAAAGTCCTCCAAGATGAAAACACAGCTATCCCCTGCCTCAGTATACTTAGTCCTTTTGAGTCTCATCAGCCCGCAGAATGATTTGAATGCTCAAGGGACAGAGCCCCAACCCCGCCGCTTTACTTATGAGATCAGAATCGGGGCCAACGTCAATCTTTATAGGGGATTGCTCAACCGATCCGGACTCGGAAGACAACTCCTAAGTGGAAATACAGGAATCAAATTATTTGTCAGCGGTTTGGTCAATCTGGAGAGCAAGCATTGGATACTTGCCTACGGCCCTACCCTGAGTCTTTATTCAAGGTCCCTGGGCAATAGCCAGGATCCTCTCGATTATGATGTGCAGATCGATCTAGTCAACGCATTCTCTGCAGGATTTGGTCTTCAGAAATCCGGTAACATGAAATACCTGAGAACCATTGGTAATTCTTCTGCCTACAATTTGCGCCATGAATTTAACCACGCCATTGTCTTTAGCGGTAATTATATTCTCAATAACCACCACCGCAACCAAACAGTGGGTGCTATCAACATTACTGCTGCTGATCGTTTTACCATTTTCTATTACAACGATGGAGGTCCTCCCATCGCCAACCTTGGATCAGGAGACAATATGGACCGTTGGTGGACCGGAGGCGGAGGCATTCTGGTACACCCCAAACAAGTGGATGGACCTGTGTATTCTCAAAATTATGTCGAACTTACCTTTGATCAGTTTACGGGCTACACCCCCCTGCTTTACGAACTTAGCAATGTGCTCGGGATGAACATACCCAAATACAGTCAGTCGGCACATAAAAAGTTAGGTAAGTATTTTACTTCTGAATTATATAATTCGTCTGCCTATAATCTTAAGGTTTCCTGGCCTAATATCTATCCTGTATCCTTTGATATGGGTGTGATTGGATCTCTGGTAGAAGAGAAAAAGAATGGTAGAAAACTGATCTTTGGAGTGCAGGACATCATTCACGCCGGCATGGGATTTATCCTGCATCCCAACCGCGATGATACAAGACTCTATTTTGGTGCCACTTATAATTCCCGACTCTATGAAAAATAACAGTCTGTTTCCATTATTAATCCTGCTCGGTGTCATGAACTCCTGCAGTATCAGGCATTTTACGGAAGAACAATACGACGTACTGGGGACACTTTATAAAGTCACCGGTGAGGAAAAATCTCCGCTTGTCGGATTTCTTCCACATAAGATGTCTGAAAAACAAAGAATGTCAAAATCTGAAGATCAGATCATGGATGTCAAAATTTTTGTTGGGAAATATCCGGAATGCCAGGTTGAAAATGGAAACACCAGAGGCTATACACTCAACCTGGATCCGGAAAACAATCCCTGCGTCAGCCCTGCTGTGGGATATCACAAATTCCGCTGGGTCGAATTAACCAGTCAAAACAATCGCAAAATTTACTTCCTGCTATCTGAAAAAATTATCAAAGACTCCATCTACGAAAGGTCCAAGATTTTTTATTACAGCGACTCCACAGAAACTTTCAGAAAAGAACACGGAGGATATCATTTTAACAGAGAAGTCAGAGTGTTTAAAGGAATGCTGAGCGGCAAGGTCAAAAGCAGCCGAAACGCCAAAGAGCATTATATCGTACATGTAAATCAACACGACGATGACCATCGGTTTATTCGCAAAATTGTATCAAACAAGTCCAATAAAATTAGTGGAACCAAGCCCCTGGTTTTTGATCTTCCGGACCTGCTTTTCGAAAATCCTGAAAATGGTGGAATCAAACTGGTCTATCACGATGCGTCCAGCAAACTCACCCTCAATTTATTGAAAAAGGAAGATTACAGAATGAAAAAATAGTCTTAATTTATTCTAAAAATCATTCACCGCTTGATTTAATAATCTGACATTTATTGGATATTTTACAAAAAACGTCAGGAATAAATTACAAAATGTGACATTTTGGCATAAAAATTCAACTGGTCAGGAATTTGATGTAGCTTGTGTATTCCTAGCATAGAACATTAAAAAATGACTTACGAAAATTTTACCATGAAGGCTCAGGATGCCATCCTGCGAGCCCAACAAATCGCCCAAAATCAAGAACAGCAAGTGGTGGACAGTGTCCATCTTTTAAAAGGACTCATCGAAACAGACGAGCAGCTCGTTGAATTTTTATTCCAAAAATCAAGTGCAAGACTTTCGAAAATAAAATCTGAACTCGATGCTGAGATTAAAAAACTTCCGAGGGTTCAATCTGCCGACAAACAATACCTCAGCAATGAGGCCAACCAGGTATTGCTAGCAGCAAAAAAACTCATGCAGGAATTTAAAGACGAATTTATTTCGCTGGAACTTATTCTGCTGGCTTTCCTGAAAACCAATGACCCCGCTTCAAAAATTCTCAAATCCAATCAGATCAATTTTGAAAATCTGAAGCAATCCATCCTTGAATTGCGCAAAGGAAAAAATGTAAAAGAACCCGGAGGAGACGAACAATACAATGCTTTAAATAAATATGCTGTCAATCTGAATGCAGCTGCTGAATCGGGCAAACTGGATCCCATCGTCGGCAGGGACGAAGAAATCAGACGAATCCTGCATATACTTTCAAGAAGAAAGAAAAACAATCCCATCTTAATTGGAGAAGCCGGGGTGGGAAAAACCGCCATTGTAGAAGGAATCGCCTGGCGGATCGTTGAGAAAGACGTGCCCGAAAATCTGAGAGACAAGAGCATTTTCACACTCGATCTCGCGGCATTGATCGCGGGTGCCAAATACAAAGGAGAATTTGAAGAAAGGCTTAAAGCCGTCATCAAAGAAGTCAATGAGTCCAATGGAAAAATCATTTTATTCATTGACGAAATCCATTCGCTGATTGGTGCTGGAGGTGGAAGCGGCTCCATCGATGCAGCCAATATTTTAAAACCCGCTTTGGCTCGGGGAGAATTGCACATGATCGGTGCCACAACCCTCGATGAATATCAAAAATATTTTGAAAATGACAAGGCCCTGGTCAGAAGATTTCAACCGGTCATCATCGACGAACCCTCTGTGGAAGATACCATTTCTATATTAAGGGGAATTCAGGACAAATACGAAGTTTATCACAAGATCGCAATTTTGGATGAAGCATTGATTGCAGCTGCCGAACTTTCTCACCGCTATATTTCGGACCGTCAACTGCCGGATAAGGCCATCGATCTGATTGATGAGGCTTGTGCCAAATTGAGATTGGAGTTGGACAGTGTACCTGACGAAGTGGACGAACAGGACCGTAAAGTGCGACAACTTGAAATTGAAAGAGAGGCCATCAAAAGAGACAAGGACAATACCAAAATAAAATACATCGAAGAACAACTCGCCAATGCAAAGGAAAAACTCGCTTCTGTCAAAGCGGCCTGGCAAGCTGAAAAAGAAATTGTCGATGAAGTTCAGGAAATCAAAAAGAAAATCGATGAATTAAATATTCAAGCTGATCGGGCAGAAAGAGAATCTGATTTTGGGATGGTCGCTAAAATTCGTTATGGCGACATGAAAGAACAGGAGCGCCTCTTGCACGAAGCCGAAGAAAAACTGAAAGCTCTACCCGAAGGAACCCGGTTTACTTCCGATACGGTAACTTCAAACGACATAGCGGGAGTGGTAAGCAAATGGACCGGAATTCCACTCCAGAAAATGTTGATGTCGGAAAAACAGAAATTACTGGATTTGGAATCTGAGTTGGGTAAAAGGGTCATCGGTCAGGCAGAAGCAGTACGAGCGGTCTCCGATGCTGTCAGACGAAGCAGAGCAGGTTTGCAAGATCCCAATCGCCCGATTGGTTCATTTATTTTTCTGGGGCCAACTGGCGTTGGAAAAACAGAATTGGCGAAGGCCCTGGCAGAAGTTTTGTTTGATGATGAGAAAGCCATGACACGTATTGACATGAGTGAATACATGGAGTCACATTCCGTTTCCAGATTGGTCGGAGCTCCTCCGGGGTATGTAGGCTATGACGAAGGAGGGCAATTGACTGAAGCAGTAAGGACCAAACCTTACAGCATTATATTGTTGGATGAAATCGAAAAGGCCCATCATGATACTTTTAATATTTTATTGCAGGTATTGGACGACGGAAGGTTGACCGACAACAAAGGCAGAATTGCCAATTTTAAAAATACCATCATCATCATGACTTCCAATATGGGTTCAGAAATAATCCTCGAAAATTTCGAAGACCTCGAGGCGGTGGGTGACAAACACAGAACTGAAATCATCGAAACGACCCGCATCGAAGTTTTTGAAAAATTAAAGTCAACACTCAGGCCAGAGTTTCTCAATAGAATAGATGACAAAATCATGTTCTTACCACTTACCAGAGAGGAGATCAAAAAAATTGCTAAACTGCAATTGAAAGGATTGACTAAAAATCTGAAAGAGCAGGGTGTTACTTTTGAAATATCCGACAAGGCTTTGGATTTGTTGGCCGATATCGGATTCGAGCCACAGTTTGGAGCTAGACCACTAAAGAGGGTAATCCAAAAAGAAGTCGTCAATGAGCTGGCGAAAATGTTGCTCAGTGGCGAGATCGACAAAGCAGAAAAAATAATCCTGGATGCGGATCAAAAAGGATTCACCTTCAACGGTAAATCTACAGGTGCTCTGGACAAACAAGATGCGGATCGCATCAAAAGACTCAATGATCTTACCAAAGCGACCGAAGATCTTGAAAAAGCAGTTAAAAAACAAAAACCAGCCAAACCGGAGGAGTTGAACTGAATCGGATCGTAAGAAGGGTATCCGTTTTTATCCAGAAATAATCTACCGAACCAAAGTGAGCGACCCCTTGAAAATGGAAACAGATCCGTCGTCAAAAATGACCCTTGCGGTATAAACATACACTCCAGGTATTATTTTTTGACCATTGAATTCTCCATTCCATCCATTTTTAGGATCATTTAAGGGGAGATTCTCTGCATGAAATAATTCTGCTCCCCATCGATCGTAAATCTCAAGGCTTCGAATGCGGGCTGTTTCATCAGGTCCATACAGAATGAATCCATCATTGACACCATCTCCGTTGGGAGAAAAAGTATTGGGTGCGTAAATATTTTTATCACGCACCTTTATTCTTATTTCATCTTCATCCATGCATCCATCGTCATTGGAAATATGTGCCACCAAAATCAAATCGGATTCTGCAGTCAATCTCAGTATTCTGCAGGTATCGCAATAGCTAGGAGAAAGTCCGGTCCACATTAATCTCGAATATGGACCCAGAATGTCGGATCTGATTTCGATGAGTGTTCCTTTCAGCACATCCAAATCAGGCCCAAGATCAATGCTCACTTTTTGTGGAGCAATCAACTGAATCATGGTATCTGTCTTACATCCGTTTGAATCTACTACGGAGATCTGATAATCACCGGCTGGTAAATTTGAAAATCTGTTTGCAAAGAAAAATGGAATTCCATTCAAAGAAAATTGATAGGGAGGACGCCCACTTCGAATTTCATCAACCGAGATTATTCCGGTGCTGTCAGTGTCCGAGCAGGGTATCGGCACAAAGCTGATTTCATTTATTTGCGGAACCCCCATTTTACTGAGTTGAATGCTATCTCTGTAAGCGCAATTTCCATTTTTGTATTGAATGTGATAAGTATGAATTCCTTCTTCCATTCTGTCAAAGTGGATCAGATGACCAGACAATTGCGGACCTGAAATGCTGATGGGCAAAGTTGAATCAACAAGAAAAGGATGGATTGACAAGACGGTGATTTGTTTTGAACAAAGCCTGATGACCGTATCCAATGTCAACCGGATTGGCGGACAAAGAGGAGTTGAACACAAAACCGCTTCTGATTCTACCTCACCGCAGGGACCCTGATCCAAAATCCTGACCCTTAGTTCTGCCGTGTCGCCTGGTTGCTGAACGCTGATGTGAAAACTGGTATCACTGGTTTGATATCCATTGGGGCCCTTCAACTGGGTGATGAGGTAATTTTTTGCACGCGGATTTTTTTTCCAATAAAAAGAAATGGAAGTGTCAGTAGCGTAACACTGAATTTCGGGAAGTTCAAGTGGAGCAAAAACTTCCGTTTCCTGCTCTTGTTCATCCAAACAAAATTCTTCCGGCAATCTAAGTCTGATTTTTTTCTTTCCGGGCTTGTCCCATTTTACTTCAAAAAGATCTTTACCCAATGGTCGAAAAAAACCGCCATCCAATTGCCATTGACCCATGGTGCTGTCTTCTTTCCGACCCGTAAATCGGATCAACAAAAAAGAATCCTGGCAGATGGCACTGTCCAATACAAATTTTGCCAAGGGGTTTCGTCTTACAACTACCACTTGTTGTCCTGAATAAATACAGCCCGCTTCTAAATAACTGATCTGAATGGTATGGATTCCGGGTCCTGCCAACTGAAGGTCAAAAACTGCTGAACTGCTGTCTCTGATACCTGTTCCTCTGAATGTCCAGCGCCCCAATTCAGGGCCCTTATCCAAACTGGGATTCAGATGAATGGTGTCAGAAACATCCCCCATACAAATCAATCTGGGCGGTTGCTGCACAATATTGCGATCAGGGCAATCGATGGCTGAACATTTGAGTTCGATACTCTGGTCTCCACAGAGACTGTCTCTGAGAACGACCCGGATCAAAGCCTCCTCTCCCCTGGCCAGTCCCGAAAAGTAATAACTGGAATCAGAGGTTTGGATGGCCTGAGTCTGTCCGCTCAGATTAAACACCTCGCAAATAAAATTCGGATCTTTTTTCCAAAAGAAAGACACACTGCTGTCTGTGGAAAAACAATATCCCGCAGGTGCATCCGGAGGATCTCTGATTTCGATGGAATCGCAATACTGAATTTGACAATGTTCCAATTGAGCGAGAAGACAAAAATTTACCATCCCTTTTTTTGCAATAACGCTGTCCAAAAAACCGGAAGAAATAAGAAACGCTTCCGCAGTATCCACTTGAAAAAAATAATTTACATTTTGATCCGTATTCCATTTGACTTTCAAAGCTGTTCCCGTACACAAAAGTTTTCTTTCAATCATGACGTCCGGATCAGAAATGGAAAGCACATCGACTGCAAAGGAGGACCATTCAGGACAAGGGACTCCTGTGGGCAACAACCAAATCATCGTATCCGAATGACCGATCCAATACCCTTGGGAAATCAAGCAACTGCTGTCCTGACAACTGTAAAAATTTATACCAAGGGGTGCCGGTCCGGTATGGTTTATATTTATTTGGTCAAACCATAATGTATCTGCTTTACATATTTTGAGTTCGGGAATGCTTACAACAGTTTTAGGTATGAGAAATATCGGTACCTTCAATTCATCGATGCAAATCCCGTTGGATGCTTTCACAAAAACGACACTGTCCCGGTCTATTAAAATGGTGTCCGAAGGAATCAGATTGGATGAGTCACAAGGTTGGGCAAAGTGAAAACTCAGTGTAGCGCCCGAATTCTGCAAATCGCGTATCGGAAAAGAGTCCAGTGTCAACCATTCACCCGGGCATTGCTTTATGCTATCCTCTAACACCAATTCCGGTATTTTTCGGGAGCCGTTAAGCTGAATGCTGAAAACACCCGGACATTTGAAATCCAAACTGTCCCTGGAAAAAACGACAAATTGATATTCTCCCGGATGAAGCACTTTCGCGTTTTGGTTGATCGCAATCGTGTCACCTGCAGGATCCAGCCAGGCGTAATTTTTGATGTCTTTAAAATCTGTGCGCGTGGAGTCTACAAACAACAAAACCAGGGTGTCCTTACAACTCAAATCACTGGATTTATTTAAAACAGGCTGCAAACGGACAATCTTCAAATCAATAAAAACAAGAGAATCGCAAAAAGGAGAAATCCTGGATTTGGTGCGGTGGATAAACTGCGTGCTGCTGTCAATGGAGATTGTGCCAATATTGAGTTTTCCAGGCCAGCAAATGGTGGTGTCTAAAAGTCCATCTTCAATCAATATTTCTTCAACGATTACATGGACCAGGCTGTCACATCCATAAATATTTTTATATGGTATGGTCGTTATTCCTGCTCCAAAATTTTGCGATCCAATCCTGTGAAACTGACCGGGACAAACATAAAATGGACCCAGATCGGTGGGGGGAGAATCGTCCCCGATCAATACATCCAGGCAAACTTCATTTCCCTCATGGCAAACATTTTTTCCCTTAACACATATTTTTCCTGTACCCGGGGAATCCCAAAGGACATCCACCTGGTTGCCATTTTCTCTAAGTATGCTACCATTTTCCACACGCCATTCGTATTCACAGGCCCCAAAAATTTCATCTATCTGATAACTTGCCGACTCTCCGGCACAGACGAGTGTCTTACCTGTAATCGGGCCACTTGTGTTTGGCACAGGTGCTCTTGTACTTCCGGCAGTAACGGTCATCGATACATTGCAAGAATTGGGTCCATTGCCATCCCATACCAGGTAATAGACGCAGCCTGGTTTAAGGGCAGTTGTGGTGGTAAATGGCCAGGTCTGGTTGTTGAACATGTTGGTATTGCAGTTGGATACCAAATTGAAACTGCTGCAATCCATGGAGGCATAGATACCCATTTCAACTCCGTTGTTTTGGGTACAGCCGGATACTGCCACGTTGATGGAAAGATTGGGAGAACCTGCCACAAAAGCCAGCCACTGCATGCTGTGCACGACCATGGTGCAATAACCCGGCGGCGATTGGCCTTGTACTCCATTGGTCGTTCGGGCTGAAACTCCATTTAAATCACAGACCACACATGCCCCTGAACAATCTTCTGAAAGGGGCACAGGACTTGGACCGCAAGGGCTGTGGTTTTGAGAATTGACCTGCCCGATATAAGACACAAAAAAAAGTAGCAATCCGATCCATTTTATTTGGAGCACGAACAAAGATAAAAAAATCCGGATGGAGTGGTATGGATTTCATTCAAAATTTAACGGGTAGAAATCATCCACTGCTAGTAGATGAAAGAGCTCCGAAATCTATGGCTGGAATGATAAAAGAATGAAATCAGGATAGTTGGAAGTAAATGCTCTGGTTTTGAACTTTGGCCTGTATCAGTTTGCATATATGAAGCGGAGGGTCCCATTCAAAATCTGTGGGGACCCTAAGAATTTCTGCGGGCCGGGTAGATAACGAGTCGGGGCAAGGTTGTCTGAAAGGATACGATCAAAATGGATCATCAAAGTTCTGGTCCCGTTGATCTCTGAATCCGAAAAAGGAATCCAAAGGTGTAATAATAAGCAGGAAATTGCCGTTCTATCCGTTTGTCATACAATCCAGTTCCTGCATGAAAAAAGGTCTGCTTCCCTTATCTCTTTGTTTTGTTTACTCTTTGTCTTACGCTCAGGTGGATCTGGCCATCGGTCAATGGGCCACCCATCTGCCTTTCAACTCAGGATTAAGTCTTGCGCAAAGTCCTCAGAGCATCTTTTATGCAACTGATTACGCTATCCTGCAGCTGAGAAAAGAAGACCTGAGCACTCAAAAAATAACAAGGACTGAAGGGCTTAATGGCAGTTCCATCTCGTGTATTTATTTTCATCCTGCACTGAATGTGCTGGTCATTGCATACACCGATGGTCTGATCGATTTGGTCAGCGATGCTGAGGTGCGATCCATCCCGGACATCCGCATCTTCAACAATATACCCATCATCAAAAACATCCTCAAGATTACACCCTACAAAGGCGATGAGGTTTTTATCAACGCCGATTATGGCCTTAGCAGCCTGAATGTAAAAACCGGTCGAATTACGTTCACGTTGTTTACCCCCAATCTCAAGGTGCTGCATAGCCTCCAGCATGGTCCCTATGTTTATATGGCTACTGAAAAAGGTCTATTCCGTTTTGATACCCGAACCAACCGCCTAATCCAGGACTTTTCGGGATGGGAGCTTTTGGATGCAGCATTCGGCCTCAATGAGACTTCTGTCTATCCATCGCTTGCTCTCTACAAGAATGATCTTTACATCGCTTCTTCTGCCGATGGAATTTTTAAAATGACGGGAGATCAATTTGTTCCGGTATTTACATCCATCCAACGCGAGGTCCTCTATCTCAAATCAGGTCCTAAGCACCTCATGGCAGGAATGCATTGTGCAGCCTGTCCGAGTCAATTGGCTTTCACAGAGAATGGCATCGATTGGGAAATACGCGAGGACGATTGTACACAGCAAAATCTGGATATCGAAGAAGAGGAAAATGGCAGAATCTGGCTCGCCGACAAGCGCTGGGGTTATCGCTTTGCGGGGGGCCCAAAAGAAGCATGCGATGCGCTTTTTGTCAACGGCCCGCTCAACAAAGAATATTATGAGATAAAAAGTCTTTCCGATGGCATCTATGTGGCAAGTGGTGGAATCGATGCAGTATTTACTTATCTATTCAGAGCAGATGGCATCTACACCTACAAAGACAGACGCTGGGACGTCATCAACCAATCCAATGTCTCCCTGTTTGCAGGCCTGGATATCAGGGACATCCTTAGGGTGGCAGAACACCCGGATCAGAACAAAATCTATTATGCCAGTTTCCAAAAAGGAATCGTGGAATACGACCGAAATACAGAAGAATACAAACTTTACAACGATAAAAATTCTGCACTGGGTGTTGCACAAGGAGACGAGACCAGGATTCGGGTCATCGGACTGGACTTTGACCAACACGACAAAAGCCTTTGGGCCGCGGTCTATCTGGCAAGAAGACCACTTGTCTCACTGGATAATCAGGGTCAATGGAGGTCGTACGAATTGCCGGGTTTTTCCACCGAACTCGCCGAAGTCAAAGTAGATCGAAACGGATACAAATGGATAGTCCCCAGGAGAGAGCTTGGAGTGATGGTATTTGACGAAGGAGATCCCGACAATCCCAACGACAACCGCTCCATCATCCTCAATAATTCAAACAGTAATTTGCAGACCAACAAAATTTATACCGTTGAAGTCGATCTGGACGGAGATGTGTGGGTTGGCACTGCCCAGGGTCCGGTGGTGTTCGAATGTGGGTCTTCAATTTTTGCAGGTACCTGTAAGGGTTCCAGACGGAAGGTGGACCAGGATGGGATCATCGGATTCTTGCTGGAGACCGAAGAGATTCTGAGCATGGATGTGGACGGTGGTGACCGCAAATGGTTTGGCACGCGCAATGGGGTCTATGTGCAAAATTCGGTAGGAGATTTGCAGGTGTACAACTTCAACACCTCCAATAGCCCTTTATTGGGCAACACGATTTACGAGATCGAGGTCAACCAACAGACCGGGGAAGTTTGGATTGGCAGCGAAAACGGAATCCAGGTGTACAGGGCAGAGGCCACAGCAGCAAAGGATGTTTTCACGGAAGAGATTACGAGTTTTCCCAATCCGGTACCGCCGGGTTATGATGGAGTGATCGCCATCCGAGGCTTGGCGCGAGATGCCAGGGTCAAAATAACCGATGTCAGCGGCAGGCTTGTGTTTGAAACCTTTGCTACCGGAGGTCAAGCCCTTTGGGATGGCAAGGACTATTTGGGCAAACCGGTCAGCTCCGGCACCTATATCGTTTATGCCAATTCTACCAAAGATTTTGATGTCAGCGAAGGCGCGACGGGGAGGATTGTGCTGGTGAGGTAGGGGTATGGATATGTTTGATAACTTTTTTACCGACACATAGTGCCTAACGGCACTAACAATAATACAGCCTTATTTCACAAAGAAACTCGGTCATTCTTTGATAAATAGTCCAGCCAACATGATTGGTGAAAACGTAGCTCATTAGATTATATTCCAAACTAATCATCCCGTAGGGATGATATATCGGTAAAAAACAAATCCGGTAACGATGATACAAATCCCGTAGGGATGAAATATCGGTAAAAAACAAATCCGGTAACGATGATACAAATCCCGTAGGGATGATATATCGGTAAAACAAATACATACACGAATCACCATCCCGTAGGGATGTAATGGTGGTAAAAAACTACCATCCCGTAGGGATGAAATGTTGGTAAAAACAAATCCCGTAACGATGATACAAATACCGTAGGGATGCTATATCGGTAAAATAAATATACACACGAATCACCATCCCTTAGGGATGTAATGGTGGTAAAAAACTACCATCCCGTAGGGATGAAATGTTGGTAAAAACAAATCCCGCAACGATGATACAAATCCCTTAGGGATGATATATCGGTAAAACAAATACATACACGAATCACCATCCCGTAGGGATGTAATGGTGGTAAAAAACTACCATCCCGTAGTGATGATATATCGGTAAAAACAGATCCCGCAACGATGATACAAATCCCGTAGGGATGATATATCGGTAAAAACAGATCCCGCAACGATGATACAAATCCCGTAGGGATGATATATCGGTAAAACAAATACATACACGAATCACCATCCCGTAGGGATGTAATGGTGGTAAAAAACTACCATCCCGTAGGGATGATATATCGGTAAAAAACAAATCCCGTAACGATGATACAAATACCGTAGGGATGCTATATCGGTAAAATAAATATACACACGAATCACCATCCCTTAGGGATGTAATGGTGGTAAAAACAAATCCCGTAGGGATGATATATCGGTAAAAACAGATCCCGCAACGATGATACAAATCCCGTAGGGATGATATATCGGTAAAAACAGATCCCGCAACGATGATACAAATCCCGTAGGGATGATATATCGGTAAAAAACAAATCCGGTAACGATGATACAAATCCCGTAGGGATGTAATGGTGGTAAAAAACTACCATCCCGTAGGGATGATATATCGGTAAAAAACAAATCCCGTAACGATGATACAAATCCCGTAGGGATGAAATATCGGTAAAATAAATATATACACGAATCACCATCCCGTAGGGATGAAATGTTGGTAAAAACAAATCCCGTAGGGATGATACAAATCCCGTAGGGATGATATATCGGTAAAAAACAAATCCGGTAACGATGATACAAATCCCGTAGGGATGATATATCGGTAAAATAAATAAACACACGAATCACCATCCCGTAGGGATGTAATGGTGGTAAAAAACTACCATCCCGTAGGGATGATATATCGGTAATAAACAAATCCGGTAACGATGACACAAATCCCGTAGGGATGCAATATTCCGTCCCTAACTGGACTTGATAGATTTCTGTGGGTACTTTTTATAACTGTATCTTGTGTATCGGGGCAAGATTTTAACATGTAAACAATGGAGAATATTAATCAAGAATAGTTCTACATACCATATTAAATTTCAGAATCCAATGACTTAAATATATACCGCTCATCATATTCCATTTCAAATTCTTTCAACAAATCAAGATATTCTTCAATAAAAGTTCGCTTCTTATGGTGCTGTTCCTGATTCTCAATATAATTTATAATGGTTTTCAAATTTGACTTGCTATAAGAAAAAGCACCAAAACCTTCCTGCCATGTAAATTTCCCATCAACAAATCCTTTCTGATTGATCCATTTTGAACTACTACCTTTTACATCCTGCATCAAATCACTTAAGGACTGAGTAGGTCGCATTCCAAAAAGAATATGCAAATGATCCGGCATCCCATTAATTGCTAAAACTTTATGATTTTGATTTTGAATTATTCCAGTGATGTACTTATATAATTCCTCCTTCCATGTTTTCTGTATCACCCAATTTCTATTTTGGACAGCGAAAACAGTTTGAATGTGAATTTGAGTATAGGTGTTTGCCATATTTATTATAAATTTAAATGGATAAAACTACTTATTTTAAAAAATTCATGCTTAGCTATATATTTTTTACAGCCCCATTTTTAAAAAATAACCTCCGCCACCTGCTCCGCAAAGTTTGTATGCAGTGTGTTCAGTCAACCAATTTGATTTCAAATGTTCGGGGATAAATTCTGGCATGTGTTGAAGTTGAAATTGAGATATAGACTTCCAAAGTGGAAAAATCTTGTCCTGCTCTCCATTCAAAAAAGTAGTAATAATTTGTTGGTTGAATGAAAGAAAATCCGAATGGAAGGCATTTTTGAAATCGCGATTTTCCATCTTTTTTTTAAAAATTTTCACCCATAAGTGCGTATCCCTTTTTTGTCCACTATCTATTAAGGAGATTTTATAATATTTCGTTTTGAATGCAATTTCCGAAGAGATAAGAGACATTCCTTCATTGCTCAATAGAATTGGTTTTTGATGATAAATAATCAAAGGATCCAAACCAGAGCTATTGCCATGAAAATAGCCTTCCATCCCAGAGAATATCTCCCTTAACTTAGGATGTTGCTTGTGAAAAGCGTACCGATCCCAGATTGCCGCCACCACCGATCCACTGCTTCCCAAGCCCGAAGAAGCAGGAATGTTGGAATCAAGATAGACCCCCTCCGCCAGATCTTTGCCCAATAATTCCAGGTTCAATAATTTAGAAATTTCAAAATCCTCCTTCAGGAATTCTAAAAACAAACCAAGTTGTGGATCTGCAGTGTCCTTTTTTTCCCATTTGGCGCTAAAAAGAGAATATGGCAAACCCAAAGCGGTACCACCATATAAAACGGCATATTCTCCAATCAGAAGTACTTTGGCAGGATAAATACGTGGTTTCCAAATTTGATTTTCAATCAAAGGAAATATTTTCTGCAATGATAAGGAAATGATCAATGGTAAAACCAATTTGGGCAGGAAACAATACCGAATGGAGTGAACATTAGGTCTGTATGATAGGATTCTATCCTCAATTTTCAATTTATTTAGAGTTATCTAATTTATTTTTTAATGTTATTTAATATTTATTTTAAATTAATTCTTAAAACTTAACTTTGCAGGAAACAATCGATTTTGAAAACAAGCATAGATATACTCGTGCCTTCTATTGGAGAATCTGTCACTGAGGTGACCCTATCCAGGTGGCTTGTGCCCGATGGGGCCATTGTTCAAATTGATCAGCCATTGTGCGAATTTGAGTCCGACAAGGCCACTTTTGAATTGCCCGCCGAAAAAGCCGGGAAGCTCATCCACCAGGCCAAAGAAGGCGATGATCTCAAGGTGGGAACCCTGGTCGCTCAAATTGATCTCTCAGTTACTGAACAAAGTAATCCTGAAGCTCCGACAGTGGCAGCAAAATCTGAAAAAGAGAACAAAACAGTATTCGAATTACCGGCAGCACCTTCTGCAGCAAAAATGATGCGGGAAGAAGGTCTGAGCAAAGAGAACATTCAGGGCAGCGGAAAGGACGGCCGAATCACCAAGGGCGATGTATTGGAACATCTCCAATCCAAGACCCAAGCTCAGCCGGAAAGCTCTCCGGATTCTGGATCCGTCGTGGAAAACCCAGCGTTTCCACAGACTGCATTCAGCCGGGGACAAAGAAGAAGCAAGATGTCCAGAATGCGCAGAACCATTTCCAAAAGGCTGGTTGCCGTCAAAAACGAAACTGCCATGCTGACCACTTTCAACGAGGTGGACATGGGAGCTGTCATCGAGTGGAGAAGCAAATACAACGAAGCGTTCCAGACAAAATACGGTATCAAGCTCGGCTTTATGTCTTTTTTTGCCAAGGCTTCTGCCATCGCATTGATGGAGATGCCTGAGGTCAATGCCCATATTGACGGTGAGGATTTTGTTTTTCACGATTATGTGGATATATCGATGGCCATATCGACCGCCAACGGATTGGTGGTGCCGCCCATTCACAATGTAGAATCCTTATCTTTGGATGTATTTGAGACCAAGCTTAAAATATTGGCGGAAAAAGCAAGAAACGGAAAACTCAGTTTGGAAGAAATGTCAGGTGGCACTTTCACCATCACCAACGGCGGCGTCTTTGGATCTTTGATGAGCACTCCGATTATCAATGAGCCCCAGTCAGCCATTTTGGGATTGCACGCCATCAAAGAAAGGCCTGTTGCCTTAAATGGACAGGTCGTGATCAGACCAATGATGTATCTTGCCCTGTCTTATGATCACAGGGTCATTGATGGTAGTTCTTCTGTCAAATTTCTGGTGAGAATCAAAGAACTGATCGAAGATCCTGCCCGCTTATTTTTACAAATCTAGAATCTATGACCTTACAGGATTTTTTTGATCTGATCAGTGCCCATCCCCAATACAGCTTAATTTACTGTTTGACCATTCCGGCGATTGCATTGATCGTAGGTTGGGCCACTGAGCCCAATACCTGGAGAAGTCCCTGGAGATATCTTTATAGTTTTTTAATTTACGCCATTGCCATTCCGGGTATTTTTGCAGCGACATTGAATGTCTATTTTTTCTTTTGGGAAAGGCGGAGTCTTTTGGAAATGGATCTGATGGTTCAAATTTTGCCTTTCATTTCCATGCTGGTGACATTTTGGATCAGTGCAAGATTTATTTCATTTGTAGAAATTCCGGGTTTTGGAAAATTGACAGCCCTTGTCACCATCATTGTCGTGATGCTTTTGCTTATGTGGATACTGGACCGAACGCGTATTTTCGCTTTCACCGGTATGCCATTTACTTTTGTCATCCTTCTTTTGATAGGATTGGTCCTTGTCGCGGTGTACTCTTTAAAAAAAATGATACCTTGAATCCATCCATTTTTTTCTGCTCATAGCTTTTGTCATGATCATGGCTTGCTTCCGGCATTTACAAAAAATAATGTTCTGCCTGCTCTGCATTTTTGAGGTAGCTTTTATTCCATTGCATTCTGCTCCCATTAAGATACCGTTTCGCTATGTTCAATCTTTCATTTTAATTGAGGTAAAAATCAATTCTCTGGTGCCTGTGCAGTTGATTTTTGATACCGGTGCTGAACACCATATTTTGTTTGACAGAATACACACGGACCTGTTTGAAGATGTGTACACCCGCCAGGTCAAGGTGGTCGGGTCTGATTTCCAGCAGGAACTCAATGCTTTGATTACCCGCCCTCTTCAAAATCATATAACTGCATTTGGACCCCTGACTTTTCCGTGGGTGGTACTGGAAGATTCTAACCACGATTTGTCAGAGTGGGTGGGAGAAAATATTCATGGTATTTTGAGTGCATTTTGTTTTTCAGCCTACATCATCGAAATCGATTATCGCCGTCAGCAAATTATACTTCATGACAAACTGCCTGGCAAAGTCCACAAAAATTACTCCTTCTGCCAGTACTCCATCCAAAGAAATAAACCATATCTTCAATGTTGTGTACAAACGACGAAAACCTATCCCAGTCTGCCATTTGAATTATTGCTCGATACTGGAGCAGGGGTACCATTGTTGATTTATTCCAACAAAGCAGAAACAATAGCAATGCCACAACCTTTGATTCCTGGACATCTTGGATCCGGACTTGGCGGGCAAATCACGGGTCTCGTAGGCAGAATCGAACAAATGCAATTTTGTCTTCAGGACCAGATTTCCATTCCCACGTATTTTCATTTTGTAGATAGTCTGCAAATGAGCAGAGACCCCTCTTTGAAAAAAGGAATCATCGGCAATCAGATTCTGGAAATGTATTCCATCCTTTTGGATTATAACCAACAAATGCTCTATCTAAAACCAATTTCGAAAAAGAAAAACATCATCCAGTTTGATCGATCGGGCATACTAGCTGTTTCAGGTGGACCTCTTTTGAAAAACTATTACGTATCTCTAGTCATTCCGGGAAGTCCGGCCGAGGAAGCAGGAATAGAAGCCGGAGACGAGATTGTTTCTCTCAATGGAATTGGAAGAAATTTCCTGAGTCTTCATTACATCCAAAAAGTCTTGTCCTCTAAAAAAAATGATCGGGTCAAAATCAGGGTATTGAGAAATGGAGAAAAGCTGAAACGAAGTTTATCTCTAAGAGAACTTATATGATTGAATTCTTAGTTTTGAATTCTTAGTTTTGAGTTCTTAGTTTTGAGTTTTGAATTCTTAGTTTTGAATTCTTAGTTTTGTGTTTTGAGTGTAATAATTCAAAATTCATAATTCAACATTCATAATTCAAAATTCACAATTCATAATTCAAAATTCAAAATTCACAATTCATAATTCAAAATTCAAAATTCTACCTAGATTGGGAAGTTTTAACTATAGCTGTTAGAAGTTTAATAATTTCTTCAATATCTTTCAGGGGTCTATCCAAATTCAGCTCGACAAATTTACTCTGACTCAATAGTAAAAGCCAATATTTAGTTTCTCTTGCCTCTTTGGATGCTATACTGAATTTAGCTATAAAATCCTTTCTAGTTTGTCCTGCTAAACCTTCTTCAATATTTGCTCCGATGGATGTTCCAGAACGAAGAAGCTGCTTGGACAGAACAAATTCGTTTTGCTTTATCATTTTCTTATAAATCTCAATAATTAATAATGCAAATTCAAAGCTCTTTTTTCGGATTGCTGACTCATTCATAATTTTCCAACTAAAAATTTTAGGAAAGCAACAAAGCTTCACAAAAATTAATCAATTCAAAACTCAAAATTCATCCGCCAACTTCGTTGGGGACAAGTAATTCAAAATTCTTCCACCATCTTCATTTGAGACGAGTAATTCAAAACTCAAAATTCATCCACCAACTTTGTTGGGGACAAGTAAGTCAAAATTCTTCCACCATCTTCATTTGAGACGAGTAATTCAAAACTCAAAATTCATCATTCATCATTCAAAATTCATCATTCAAAATTCAAAATTCATCCACCAACTTCGTTGGGGACAAGTAATTCAAAATTCATCCACCATCTTCATTTGGGACACGAAATTCAAAACTCAAAATTCATCATTCATCCACCAACTTCGTTGGGGACAAGTAATTCAAAATTCATCATTCAACTATCCGCAAACTTCAAAATGCCTCTCGCCAGTTTATCCAATTCCGATTTCATGGTATACACATTGGGCGTAATTCTGACGCCATGGATGTTCTCCCAGTCGATGGAGACGGTGTGGATTTTGTATTCATTTTGTAAAAATTCGGAGAGCTGGCCCGGAGTTTTTCCCTCGATGGCTACATTGCAGATGGCACCGCTAAATTCCCTGGAAAGAGGAGATATAATTTTCACCTTGGGATGTGATTTGACCTGATTGACCCAATGCATTTTTAATTCATACAATCGATTGAATTTTCGTTCTGCTCCAATCATCCAATAAAAGTCGATGGCCTGAGCGATGGCATGTTCGATCGCCATGGCCCGGGTACCGAGGGACTCAAACTTTCGAATGTCTTCGCTCTCAGAATCAGCTGCAGCCAAAAGAGGATATAAATTTTTGATTTTCTCCTTCTTCACATAGAGAAGTCCCGTCCCTATGGGTGCGCTCATCCATTTGTGCAAACTGGTACCCCAGTAATCACATTTTAGATCGGGAATTTTGTAAGGAAAATGAACAAAGCTGTGTGCTGCATCGACCATCACCTCGATGCCTCTTTGATGGGCCGCATCCGCGATTTCAGTGGCTGGAAGCAATTGTCCGTTCCAATTGATGACATGGGTGACCAGAACAACTTTTGTTTTTGATGTAAAAGCATCCACGTATTTTTTAACCATGACCGATTTGTCTTCGATGGGAAAATCAAAATTGATCCATTTTAATACGATGCCATCTCTTTTCTCTCTTTGCTTCCAGGCGTTGATCATGTTGGGATAATCTTGCTTTGTGAGTACCACCTCATCGCCAGCCTTTAGTCTCAGGCCAAAAATAATAGTCTCCAATGCCTCAGAGGAATTCCTGTGAAAGGAAATTTCATCGGAAGAGCAACCGCATACCTCTGCCATTTTTTGTCGTAGTGGTTCGCGACCCTGATCCAGAATTCTCCACATGTAATAGGATGGAGCTTCATTGCACAAACGGCTATAATACTCTACGGCTTCCTGTACCACCCGCGGACTGGGAGCCACTCCTCCATTGTTGAGATTAATCATAGTGGGAGATGCCGAGTATGCCTGTCTGATCTGATGCCAAAAGTCCTCCCCTTCCAGGCCCTTCAATTCAGAAAGTCCTGTCAGGTTTTGGAGATAACTATCTTCAGAGGCCCTGAGCAACAGGCTCGGACTCATTATACCGGCTGTTGCCGATGCCAGGAATTTGAGAGAAGATCTTCGATTCATGCTTGACTTTGCTTGTTTAGACAAAGTTAGCACAAGTCTTTAAAGACCCGCAAAAAGAAATTACTTCGAAAATAATTGATTATCCCTCCAATTGTCCTTTGCATCTTTCTGACTTATTAGGTTTTGATGTTCCTTGAAGCAATTCTAAGATCCCCCAATCTGCTTTTTTGCTTCCAATCGTCAAACTTATCCTGTTCTTGGGATTTGGCATCATGGATGCATGGAGCAGCCCGAATCCCTTTTGATTTGAAACCTCTGCCCTATATTCCAATATTCATTCATCTCAAATGCGAGACAGAATAAATTTCCCCATGAGCGGTAAAACTTTCTATTATTGCATAGTTCAAACTGGAAATTCACATTCTTTGGATCATTGCTTGCTTATAAAAATCAACAATACAAGGATCAGGAAAACGGCCACCATAAATGCAGCATCAAACCAAATGTATGACCCACTTTTTCGTGAACCCGATTTGTTTGTACGTCCGATCATGTTGCAAATATGAGCACAGTTGGCATGGCATAGAAAATCTGCTTAGTGGTTGACCGAAAATCTGAGCGGTTGGCTGGCTTACTGATTGAGGCATAGCAATGATGGAATATTGAGGTGCAAGGCAGTAAAGAGATCATAGACCATCTGTCTAGGCAAGCTTGTTTTCCAGAAAAAGGAAACTGGCTTTCTCATCAGAAAAATTCTCCCTGATCGCCTGAATGACCTGTGCTTTGTCCAATGCACGGTATCTTTCAAATTCATGCATGACCAAATCAGGATCTCCCAGCCATTCTGAATAGGAATAATTGAGTGCCTGGTTGATGACTCCCTGCTGGGAAAAGTAATAGGCGCTTTCGTTTTTGTTGAGGTATTTCTCCCAGGTGTGGTCGCTGATGCCTTCCTCGACCAACTGGTCCAACAAGATCCTTATTTCCTGAAGTGCTGTTGCTCTGCTCACTCCTTCTGTCCGCTTTCCCTCCAAAATAATAAGACCGGGATCTGTCGTCGCTGTCAAATAACAATCGATGTTGGAAAACAACATTTTTTCTTTTTTCAATCGACTGTACAGCAAGGACGACCTTCCATCGCTAAGGATATCTGTCGCCATGTCCAGTGCATAAAATTCATTGGACATCCTTCCTGGAGAAGGCCATGCGATGTAAAGAGCGTCTTCCGGAAAAATGCCCAGGACTGTTTTTTCTTTTTTGTGCATGGGCACGGGTTCCTGAGGATAAATTTTATTGTTCTTTTGACCTTCGTGGATATTCCCAAAATATTTTTCAGCAAATCGCAGTAAATTTTTCTCTTCGAAATGCCCACTAACCACCAGAATGGCATTGGATGGGTGATAGTACTGGTGGTAAAACTCAGAAGCATCCTCGAATCTTAATCCGGCGATCTGTTCGATGCTTTTTCCAATGACCGGCCATTTATAAGGATGCTGTGTGTATGCCAAATCCATCAACCAGTGCGAAAATAGTCCATAAGGATTGTTGAGGTAATTTTCAGAAAACTCTTCAATAACCACTTTCTGCTGGGTGAGAAAATCTTTCTTACTCACTTTAAAACCCTCCATACGGATGGCTTCCATTTGTATAAGCAGTTCGAGACAAGCATCGGGTGCAATGTTGTAGTATTGAGTCGTATCGGGTGTTGTGAACGCATTGCTCTCCGCACCTGCCATCTGCAGGATGTTGTCAAAATCAATCCCTTTGCCACTGTTGGAAAACATGAGATGTTCAAATAAGTGTGCAATGCCTGTTTTATTGGGGTCTTCATCCCTGCTACCGACTTTGTACAATACGCAGACACCGATCAGTCGGGTATTTTGGTCCGGTACACCAATGACTGTCAAGCCATTGTTTAGTACAAACCGATGGTATGGTTTAGTGTTTGCCTTCTCCAAAGGATTATTTTATATCGATTTTGCCGACCATTTCTTCCGGTTTGACCCATTGATCAAATTCTTCAGCCGTCAGGTAACCCAGATCGACGGCCGTCTGTTTGAGTGTTTTGCCCAGTTTGTGGGCGGTTTGAGCGATTTCGGCTGCTTTGTAATAACCGATGTGATTATTAAGTGCGGTGACCAGCATCAGAGAATTTTCCAGATTGGATTTAATATTTTCTTCGATGGGTTTAATTCCGACGGCACATTTTTCATTGAATGATTGACACACTTCTCCGATGAGTCTTGCGCTGTGCAAAAAATTGTAGATCATCATGGGTTTAAATACATTGAGCTCAAAATGTCCTGAAGCGCCTCCGACGTTGATGGCTACGTCATTGCCCAAAACCTGAGCAGCCACCATGGTCATGGCTTCGCACTGTGTGGGGTTGACCTTGCCCGGCATGATGGACGATCCGGGCTCGTTGTCTGGGATAAAAATCTCTCCGATTCCGCATCGTGGTCCTGATGCAAGCAAGCGAATGTCATTGGCGATTTTCATCATGCTGCATGCGACCGTCTTAAGTGCGCCATGGGATTCCACGATGGCATCGTGGGCAGCGAGGGCTTCAAATTTATTTGGAGCTGTTACAAAAGGTAGATCGGTTAGTTTGGCGATTTCTGCAGCCACTTTTTCAGAATACCCTTCCGGAGTATTGATTCCTGTCCCAACCGCTGTTCCTCCCAATGCCAGTTCAGACAAATGGGAAAGGCTGTTTTCAATGGTTCGGATGCCGTGGTTTAGCTGTGCCACATAACCGGACAACTCTTGTCCAAGGGTCAATGGCGTCGCATCCATGAGATGGGTTCTGCCAATTTTGACGATGTGGCTGAATTCTTTGGCTTTGGAATGTAAGGTGTCTCTCAATGCCTTCAATCCCGGCAAGGTGCAATCAGACAGGATCTGATAGGCTGCGATGTGCATGGCCGTTGGGAAAGTATCGTTGGAGGATTGGCTTTTGTTGACATCGTCGTTGGGATGGACCGCCTTTTTTTCATCCATCAGCGAACCACCTTGAATCACATGCGCTCTATAGGCGATGACCTCGTTGACATTCATATTGGATTGGGTACCGGATCCAGTCTGCCACACGACGAGTGGAAACTGATCGTCGAGCTTTCCTTCCAGTATTTCATCACAAACCCTGCTAATTAGATCTTTCTTTTCAGCGCTTATGATTCCTTCTTCGTGGTTGACGACCACAGCCGCTTTCTTCAATATTGCAAAAGCCCTGATGATTTCGATGGGCATCTTATTAATCTCAGTGGCTATCTTAAAATTACCGATGGAACGTTGGGTTTGTGCTCCCCAATACACCTCTGCGGGCACTTCCACGATCCCCATGGTGTCTTTTTCTTGTCTAAAACTCATATTTCTGCCTTCATTGACCCGCAAAGTTAAGAATTTGGAGGAGAAGTCAATGAGTCGATGAGTTAATTAGTCAATGAGTCAATTTGAAAATACAGAGGTACGCCATTGGCATGATAAACTCCGCGACGGTACGCAGAAAGCATACTAAATTCTGCTTCGGCGTTATTGGTCAATTTGGAAATTATATGGAAAAATGGAGTTTATCATATTCTATAAATGGTATAATTTATAACAAATCTGTCAATGGAATTCATGAAATCACAACTTAAAATTCAACACTTAAAACTATCACCTCTACTGATACTTCCCTTTAAAATATCCATTAAAAAATCGCATGTTATCCAGATTTTTTGAATCCCATTTTGGTCTGTCATTGGCAAAAACGAAAGAACAAGCGAATCTACCCTCCATGATCTTCTGAACAGTATCAATAAATACTATTTCAATTTTATTGTCAGTGCGGCTAGTGTCGATGAGGTAAGAATCGATGACTGTATCATAATTCCAATTGTCAAATATAACACAAACATTATTGAAGTTAATAATTCTTGAACATTGCTCGACTATATTATAACATCCTACTTTTAAGGGAATTCCAACAAATAAAACTACATCTGCCAAAATGCTATCTTTGTCGAATGAAAGTAATTGTAAAGAAAAATCATTTTAATTAGACCGTCTAAAACTTCTGGGTACAAAATAATTAACTGAATTTACTTTAGTACAAAAAGAAACGCCCCATTCGTTTTGCCAATTAGGGTATAAATTTACCAATGAACTGTCATCGAATATAGATTCAAAAACCACACAACTATCTTTGGGTATTGGTGGATTGGGATCATCGGGACCGGAGTCACGGCAAGAGAAATTAAAAAAGTACATCAAAATTGTTATTATGAATATTTTAGTTTTCATGGTAGTACTTTAAGGTGGTGAACAATCCATTGCGGTTAATCATTCGATTAAATTACTAGATGTCTATGTTGGTTTCAAAAAATGTTCTATTGACCACAAACCCTATTTTAGTATTTAAATTAACCCTTTGTCCACTCTCAAATTATCAATTTCACCTATCCTTATACTTCCCCTTAAAATATCCATTAAAAAACCGCATGGTATCCAAATTTAAAGGATCTCTTTTTGGCCGGTCATTGGCAAATACAAAAGAACAAGCAAAACGTCCTTCTATTGTCTTATTTAATGTGTCTATTGATAATATTTCAATTTTATTATTTATCACATTGCTATCGAGTAAATATGAATCTATTAAAACATCCCTTTCATTACTATCAAAGGATACACATACATTTTCAAATTGCCCTTCACCATTTGCATAACAATTATTTTTAATTTCAAAACATCCGTGTTTTGAATGAGGAATGTAAAATATTATAAGATCAGTTAAACCTCCATCTTGATCATGGGAGAATAAATGAATCCGAATTCTTTCCTCATTTAAACTTACACCCAAATTAAAAAAACTAATCGAATTAACTTTGTTAGCATATCCAAAATCTGCAATGGTGTCCTTAACAGTGTACACCCTTACTTTAGAAATTGAATCCAGAATAGGTTCATAAACTATGCAACTGTCTTTGGGTATTGGTGGATTAGGATCATCTGGACCAGAGTCCGTGCAAGAGAAATTGTAAAAGTAAAGTATGGCTGATATAATCAAGATATTAGTTTTCATGAAAGTACTTTAAGGTAGTGAACAATCCATTTCGGTTAAGCAATTGAATAAAATATGACATGGTACCAATAAATGGGACACTGATCTAATTTAGTTAAAAAATAAAATTAGTACACATTTTACCCCTGCGACAAAGATAAGCATTGCTCCCAAAATGTCAAGAGCAAGTCGAGTTCCGCCGGAAGAATACAGAATAAAGAGGTCGGCGGAACTCTTGACATTTTGTCCGCAATAAGCTTGGTCCTCGTCTAAGGGTAAAAATGCAAAGTCATGTTTTGTTTCCATATTAGTTGCAATGAGTGAATTGATTTTTCGAATAATAAATATTTTCAAATTCTAAGGGTGTATAGTATTGAATGGATGAATGCCTTCTGATTGTGTTGTAATAGCCATCTATGTATTCAAACAGAGTGAATCTTAATTGATCCAAATCATCAAATACAGTACCTCTAATGCATTCGCATTTGAGCCTTGAGAAAAATGATTCGGCAATTGCGTTGTCATAAACTTCGTTTTTGCGAGTCATACTTTGTCTATTTCCTTTAATGGCATTTTTGAAATCTTTACTAGAGTACTGCGTTCCTCGGTCAGAATGGACAATCACACTTAATTTATTTTGGATGCATTTCAGTTTTGCTTTATTGAAGGCTGAAATAACCAGTTCGCTTCTCATATGAGTCTGAACATCCCAGCCCACTACTTTATGCAAATAAGTATCAATCCAAGTTGAAAGATAGGCCCATTGGCCATTCTTTAAAGGAATGTAGGTAATGTCACCAACCCATACTTCATTTGGTTTTTGCGCCTTTCCAAAATCAAGAAGTAAATTGGGTGCAGGAAATTTGGTCCCGGTGGAATCAGTTGTTTTTGGAACAAAACTCTTTGGCTGGATTGCTTTCAAATTTTGTTCCTTCATACATTTGCGAATCAAATGGCGGCTAACATTTTTTGAATATTTTACGGCTAATTCCATTTTAATTCTACGACTTCCATACCTATTCATATGAGAGTCAAATACGGATTTTATTCGGTCTCTTAATCCCAAATGTTTAGTGGGAGAATCCCTCCTGTGGATAAAATGATACAAAGTATTCCTTGGAATATTCATCATCTTGCAAAGCTTGTTAGTAGGATACACACCGCTTAGACTCTGGATAAATTCAGCTTTTGGTTTCATGTCTGCCGGCTGAAAATGTTCAAGGCTTTTTTTAAAATATCCCTTTCCATTTCAACATCCCTTAATTTCTTACGGAGCTGTTCAAGTTCAGTATAAGGATTATTTGTTCCTGGCTGGACGGAAGCATTCCTGGTAATCCTGATTTGACTACGCCAATTGTAAAGCATTTGCTTACTAACGCCAAGAGAATCAGCTAATTCGCTAGCGTTCCTCCCGGATTCGAGCAAATGAATGGCATTAAGCTTAAACTCGGTATCGTACCTCCTCCTCCGATTGTTTGTCTTTGATTGATCCATAACACAAATTTAAGTTAGATTTGTGTACCATTTTCTTGGACCACTTCAATATAAACCGTTTATGTCCAGATTTAAATTTATTGTGTTATCAATTATATAGCCGGATGATACTGTCCTACCAGACAAATCAAATAGTATAAATTGATCAAAAGGAAAATTTTCAACCTGGCTTATTGGATAAAATTGAGAATCGTCCGTATTGGTTAAAATCTGGATTCCTCCCGCCGTCAAAATAGCCCTAGTCCTATGATTAGGATTAATTGGGCTCCCTTGCTGGCATTGGCATTTGACCTTTCGAGTAAGCATACTGACCTCATTATCGTCAGATGTGACCTTCACTTTCACAAAGAAGGGTCTTGTTGTACTAATACTGCAAGAATTAATATAAATTGAACTAGTATTTCCTAGGTAAACTTCATCTGAAAAATCGCCTTTAAAACTACGGTTCCATTCGTAGGTATAAGGAGGCTGACCGGGAAAGCCACTATCCGGTTCTCGGATAATGGCTTCAATAGTTAGGTAAGGTGGTGTGCATTTTAATTGGCCGGAACTTCTAAAAGTAAGCTGGAAGTTTTTCTCAGACCTATGATTGGCTACAACACAACCTTGCTTTCTTATTTTTCCAGCATTATTGTTTACTTCGTCTCCGGTAGCATTTGTCAGATATTTGGCTTGAGGATCTGAATAATGTAATACCACAGGTACTGATCCCATAATAGTAAATTCAGTTCCTGTTACCTTATATGCAAATGAACAGTCCGTTGGAAAATAGGTAGGAAATGGTCTTTGATTTCTCTGATGGTGGGCTGAAAAAAGATGACCCATTTCATGAGCCAATGTGAAAGTTGGAGCGTCAATATAAGGCACTTCAACGATTGCATGGGCTTTATCGGAATCTACAACTTCATCGTAAGCACTGCCAAGTGCAAAATCATCGTATTCTACATTCGTTATTAGGATTACCAAATCAGCTTTGTGATTATTTCTTAGGGTCAATACGTTATTATCTGACCTTAAATTAAGTACATCTTGTCTTATTTTTCCTCCCGGATCATAATTTGTAAAATTATGGTAAACAATTACTCCCTCTACTAAATGAGGAATATAACTATTTTGGAAAGCGCGATTGATGTTGGTGAGCCAAATCTTGGACATAGCATCGATGGTTCCTCTGGTCCCTAGATAATCTTCAGCCTGAGGAGTGATTAAGATAAGTATTTTGATCACAGTGGCACAAGTTTCATCTCTGCACAAGGATGTATCTATCGGATCACTGGATTCTATTAAACTGTCCGTTGAAACTTCGCACAAGGTGGAATCATACCGGATATTGTCATATCTTAAACAAAGGTTGGTGTTTCTTAAAAAAGGAATATACTCCATATACTCACTTTCGTAATAGATCAAAGCAGTTTTCAAGGAGTCCTTGGAAACAAAACTAACCCAGCCTTCTACCCCCACCATCTGCCCTGTATAGCTGTAAGTTGAGTCATTGGTGTATTGATAATCAGTGGGCTCAATTAAAATGGAATCTACAAATCCATCTATATAAAGGTAAAAATGAGCAGAATCATCAAGATAATCTGGCAGGTTTTCTATTTTGGAAATACACCAAGATTGAATTGTTGTATCTTCTGTCCTTAACTCAAGCCAATCATACATTGCCTCGGTCATTTTGTTTGAATCGAGGACTGTTTCTTCAAACAATGGATCTGTCTGTGATTTTACAATCAGAGGTCCAAGCAGGAGGGAGAGAAGGAGAAGGAAAGAAGGAGAGATGAATTTCATGATGGGTTCTATATAGACCAAAAATACATGAATTATAAATACAAATATCTTCCAATTTTATAATTAACAAAATGTTAACAAAAGTGTTTCATAAACTTGGATTATTTTTTTAACATTGATTTTCAATTTCAATCATATCTTGAAAATTGTTCATAAAATAGAGAATGTCTAGACTAGAGAATTGAACAGTTATTAAATGTAATTAGAAAATTAAAGAATTTGTAAATTGCGAAATTCAAAACGTTGCGGTAAGACGGTTAGTAAAATCACATAGGCTTCATAGAATTTAGAAAATGTTACAACAGTGTCATTAATTTATAATATAATGAATTATATCATCAAAAAATCTATCATATATCTATTAAATTAGAAAAGTCTTTAAAAATAATATAAGGGTTTTCACTGAATTAATTTTCTAGGGGTTTTCACTGAATTTTTAAATTTTTATAAAATTTTTCAAATTATTTGGAACTTATTTAAACTTATGATTGTATTTTTGTCATCTATTTATTCTCTGGTTCTTTAACTTTGGGACACAGAAGTATCAGGAGAATCTCGGAAATCACCATGGACAAATCAAAAGCTGAAGCAATCAGCAAGAAATGTTTTTGGATAGAAAATAGAGGGAGGGAAATTAAAAAAATTAAGAGATTGCATCAGCTGTTTTAGGTTGGTAATTTATTTTTTTAATTTTCAAAATCAATAAAAATGAAAACTTTAGATTTCTCCTCAAGTCTGGGTAGCTATACCCCGCCAAAAAAAATTCTTCAACCCTCAACACTTAGCGCGCAGCGCTTCAAGATTCTTCCTCATCTTAGCCCATGTTATGGCTAGCGGGGTGTTTAATCAAACTTTTGCCAAAATTACACTACCTTTTTCTCCCTTAATTGAATCGAAAACTAACCATTTACAATTGTTCAAAAGCTCATTTGAAAACCCAATTAAAGATGATTGCTTAGAAGAGAGTCACATGAATGGTCCAACTTGCAATTGTACAGCTGGTCCAAATGTTTGGATATTTGGTCAAGTAGTAACTTATATAAGTAGCACTACTATTAACTCGTACCAAAATGGCGGGACAATCTGTGTTGCGGGAACATTAATCATTGACCGTGTGCAAGTTTTTAGGGGCACTACTTTTAAAATGGGACCAGGAGCTATTATACAAGTATTAAGCAATGCTCATTTGGGTGCTTATCAGTTTACCAACTTTGATGCTTGTGGATCTGAAATGTGGCAAGGGATTTTGGTTGAAGGTTCTATCTTATTGCATAAGTCTTCAATTTCAAATGCCTTTTATGCTGTCGAAGCTACACCGAACGCATGGGTTCGCACTGTATTTGATTGCACATTTGATAGAAATTATTGCAGTATATATGCACCAAACGGGACTAACTTTTGGGGACAAATTTCGAGTTGTGAATTCACGTGTTCTTCAAACCTAAAACCAGCAGGTCCAAATGCGCCTGTGGTTGAGGGGTTTGGCTCAAAAAGTTGGGCAGGAATTTATATAAGTGAATGTGTGCTCCACATCTCAACAAGAAATGACTTTACTAGATTGCACAATGGAATTCTTGCCGACAATGGCTCTATTTTAAGCGTGAGCAATAACCATTTTTATAATCTGGATGGGGCTGATTACTATGGCGGCTTTAACGGAAATGAAAAATTTAGATTAATCAAAGGGAATGGAATTGTGATTAACACTTCTGTTGGGACATTTATTAAAAATTCCTTTGATTCTCCATTGAGCTCAGGAATTACAGTATCCAGATCTGATCTCACAGCTTTAGGAAATACCTTAAATATAAATTTCGGAATCTCTTTTGTTAATTCTTCTGCAAAAAGTACTTTAATCCAAAGCAATACAATTAATTATATAAATGGTGGAATTTTTGGTTATAAGGTTGAGTCTCCCAGACTCTTACAGATCAGTGCCAATCCTCTTTATGGAGAACAGACCGACAATCAATTTCCCGGTACATTGATTAATTCAAATTTTGGAATTGAGATTTTCAATATCAAGCCTTCTGGAGGAGGAATCATTACTGGACATACCAATTTTTCAATTGACAAAAACAGTTATGGTATTAAATTAACCAGATATGGAGATATGGAAATATCCAATAACAACATTAATGTCAGAAGCAATTTTTACAATTCCAATAGTATCAACAAGTCGGCCATCAACCTGATAGAAAGTCATGGCGATTTTGTAATCGGAAACAGCATATTTACCACTTCCGATCTAGGAGGTGTAATACATCATGGCATTATTAATTCTTGGTCAAAAAACAATGTCTTTTGCTGCAATTCCACACTTAGATCCTCTTACGGAGCTTACTTTACCGGGGATGCGGACGAAACTCACCTGTTAGGTACCGATTTTCATCAAAATCCCATCGCCTCTCTCTACATGGATGGCTATTGCTCCGAGCAGCCCCATTATGCCAACTTTTGGCCGGGACTTACAGCACCCATTGAAGCAACTCATGTTGGCACCGAATTCGATTTAAGAAGATCCAAATTTTATGTAAGGAATGACGATCCCAATTTTCTGCCCAATCCCATACTGACGCCCCAGACCAATGAACCCTGGTTTGAGCCAAGAGACGGAAACGAATCAAAGTGCATCGTGGTCTGTGACTCCTTTATCAGAGCAAGAAATATGCTGGTCCCTCCGGCTGGCCCTCGCATCACCGGTACCGACCTGGATATTGCCCATCCCGATGCCGACTTTGGTGATTATCAGGACGGAAGGTCATGGAACTCCCGGATCTGGCTTTTTCAAAAGCTCTCAAGTTGGCCTGAATTGCTGGGACAGGATCCTTTGATCGATTCTTTCTATTATGCAACTGTTGGCTCTCCAATGGAAACTTACTATCAAATGCGCAGATCCATGAGAACTTTGTCCGATCCCCCGGTTCAGCATAAATCATTATTAAACTCATACAATGATGATTTAGCCAATATCGTGTTACAACTTAATGAGCTTGATTCCTTACTACAGCTGGATGGTGCAGATACCCTGACTCTGGAGAACATGATTCTGGAAAGATTACAAGCTGCTGACTCCATTAGGCTCTTGTATGTGTCCGTCACAGCAGATCTGGATTCCATCTATAGGTCCGCGGCGCAAAGCTTAAAGGATGAATGGCTCATCATCTCAGCAAACATCTATGAACAGCAAATAGAAAAAAATATCTCCTTGCTTTATCTGAAGTACGTAATAGAGGGAATTGACAGCTTAAGCCAGTCAGACTGGCAGACCATAAATACCATCGCCAACCAATGCCCTAAGACACAAGATTATACGGTCTTTAACGCCCGGGGCTTGTACCAGCTCCATGATCCCCAGATGGAATATGAAGATGCCTTTTTATGCTCAAGTCCGCTGCCATTGATAAGCTCTTCCGCAACAGAACAACAAAAATTAATGGTAGTCCATCCCAATCCTGCAGATCAATCCATTGTTGCATCCACTTCTTATGATTTAATCGGTAAACGCTTGCGCTTAATATCTTTTGATGGCAAAGTGTTATATACTCAAATGATTCTGAAGCCTGCGTTCGCCCTAGAAATCAGTACTGGTCATCTTAATCCGGGTCTTTACTTGATCCAGATTCAGGACGATCGATCAATAATTTCCTCCGTTAAAACCATAATTGTTCATTAATTTATTCTCCAACAATCCACGGGATGGTAAATCATCCATCCCGTGGATTATTTTACCCTTAATACAATGAAATACTTGCTGAATTTAATGATCTGCCTTCTTAGTACGATATGCCTACAGGCTCAAAAACACGACTTTATATGGCTGTCGGGCTATGGGGGCGGAATGGGCAGTGGAAATTTTGGTTTAATTAAAATTGATTTTCACGAAGGTAATCCAATAATGAGTTATCGGACAGATAAAGCTATTGATCTCCAAACTACCAATACAGGAATATCTAACTTTGATGGCAAACTGCGCTATTACTCCAATGGAGATATCCTCATTGATTATAATCTTGAGTTGGTACCCAACGCACAAAATCTTTCCAGAGTAGATAAAGAGAGGGGAATCCCTATTGACCAGTGCGCTTTATTTTTGCCTTACCCTGACAAGCCGGAACATTACGTACTGCTCTACCCCAACGACACTGTTTACAGGATAGACACTTTTGGAGGTGCGGTAGCATTTAATGGAATGAAGGTTTTGACCATTAAGTTTGACTCCACCCATGAATCCCATCAAATCCTCAGCAGAGATTCTCTATTGACCAGAGAATATATACTAGAGGGGGGGTTTACAGCTGTACGGCATGCCAATGGCAGGGACTGGTGGATCATGGTCTTTGAGCGCAGCCCTTCTACCTTTGTGCAGCGTTATATTTTGGATCCTTCTGGATTCAAGTATGCAGGAACACAAAATTTGATAGATTACATCAGGAACGGAGTGTCAAATGCTGCCTTTTCTCCCAATGGCAGATATCTGTCAATCATTTCAGGCATAGGACAGAAGATTGGAACTTTTTTATACTTACTTACCTTTGACCGATGTAAAGGTGATCTAAACTTAATCTTAAAGGAAAATTTAATCACTCGCGGTCTTTTCTATGGAGTTGGATTTTCTCCCGACAGCAGGTATCTATACTGGGGCCACTCCTATAAGATATACCAGATGGATCTTGCTGATCCTGATATCCTGGGCTCAGCCATATTATTGGACACCATTGATCCCATCCCAAATTTTGGAATGAGTTGGGCATTTTTTAGGAATGGCCCTGATGGCAGACTATACTCAGGTACAGGCTATGGGCAGCCTTACCTGCACGTCGTGGAAAAGCCCAATCTCAGAGGTAAAGCAAGCATACCCAGAAGAATGGGGATCCCCCTGAAAGTTAAAAACAACTCCACCCCTAACTTCCCCAATTACCGCGTAGGGCCCATAGAAGGAAGTGTCTGCGATACTCTCGGCATAGACAATGTCCCTTGGGCTTGGTGGCGATACGATCAGGATACTGCTAAATATCGATGCTTTGAGTTTGTGGATCTAAGCGGATATTTAACGGAAGAATCAGAGCCAGAATGGTATTGGGATCTGGGTGATGGGACTCAAAGTCGGGATACTTCTCCAATCCACTGTTATGAGAAAGATGGAATCTATGAGGTCTGTCTGATTGTTAAAAACAAATATGGTGCGGATACCCTATGTAGGACCCTGCATGTCGGAACTTCTGGTACTAATGATGAAGGAAAAATTGGGATTAAAACAGATTTATTGCCTAATCCTGCATCTGACCATTTTGTGCTCAATGTCCACGACTACCTCCCCGAGCGCATGTACCTGCATCTGGTGAATGCACAGAGACAGACGGTTTATACTCAGCGCCTTTATCAAGGCAGCAATGTCATCGATACCCATGCTCTGCCCCCGGGCCTGTATTCGGCCCTGATTTATGAACGGGGCATCCTGGTCAAAGCAGAAAAGCTGGTGTTGATGGGGGAGTAATTATGGATTTAGTATATTTGAATTGGAAATCCAAATCGATTGATACAATCGTTTATGCAGGATAAAAACATAAGCGACATCCTAGGTGATGGCAAATAAAATAAATATCATTAGAATTCAATCGATGAGAGCAATGATTCTCATTGCTTTCCTTCTCTTCTTATTCCATATCAGTTCTGCTCAAAAACAAGACTACACCTGGATCCTGGGCTACAGCAGCTCAAGACTTTACTCAGATACTACCATTGGCACCACCATCGTACGCTTTGCTGATGAGCAACTGCGCATGACCCGCGATACCATCGAAGCCAATCATAATGCAACCAGTTCATTGATCTCCGACCCCAAGACCGGTGAGCTGATCCTGTACTCCGATGGTTGCAGGGTATGGGACCATCGCCATAATAGGGTCAAGGGCTTGGAGGAAATCAATCGCGACAGCTATTTTTGGGGATCCTATTATGGGACGAATATTTCTCAGAATATTCTCATTCTGCCTGATCCTTCTGCAGACCACACCTATCGCTTGATTTATTTGTGGTTTGATAAACCTAAGTACGACACCGTATTTAGAGCCAATAAATTGAGATCGACCTTGGTCAACGTGAAGGACCCTGATCAGTCTGTAGTCCTACACAAGGATTTGGATATTTATTTTGAATCCTTTTCAGTAATTGGCATTACTGCTTGCAGACATGCCAATGGCAGAGATTGGTGGATTGTCGTACCGACAAGACATTCTCATGATAAAGTGGTGTTCTTACTCGATCCAGAGGGATTAAAATTTTCAAATAAATATGTCTCCGGATTGAAAAGTCGGACCATGGGATATGGTAATGCCGCATTTAGCCCAGATGGAAAAACATATGGATGGTTGTCCGAGGATGATCGGGCACTGGATGGGGGCTTTATCGAGTTGTTTGATTTTGATCGCTGCGAAGGCAAGTTGAGTAATCATAGACTAAAACAACAAACGGGGTATCAGTTTCAATCGGGTGTGTATCGCATTGAGCTTACAGCCAAACATTCTGATTGTACAAACGAAAATGCTCTTGTTAAATGGGTTACAGTAGAATTATGCCCGGATGAAGGTATTCCAGCCAATTGTTGTGTTTCAGCTGCATTTATCTATCCAAATCCATCTGGCGATAATGCTATTCTGCATTATACACTTGAGGAAGAAACTAATTTGCAAATTGACATTACTGGAATAAATTTACCAACTCCCGTAACCTTGCAAAACACCAACTGGAGTGCAATTGGAAATTATGATTTACCTCTGGATTTAAGCCCATTTCCGGATGGTGCTTATCAAGTACGTCTCTTTCTAAATCAACAAGAAATAATCCCAATTAATCTTATCAAACAACAATAACAAAGTAATCCATTTACTGGAGGGGAACTATTGGAGTCCCTCTCCAGTATTTTAAAAAATATCCAAATATGAAAAATTCAATTTTCTTCTTGTTTTCTTTCTTAACAATGGCAATTTATGGCCAGATAGAGGTTCCGGATTTTGAATTTAAAATTTATATCACCAATCCTGACGGAGACAAAGATTCACTTTGTTTAGGAGATGTGTTAAGGGATAAACATGAATATGCAGACACAGCGTATGGAGAATACGATGTCTCACATATCCCCTACCGATCTAGTCTTGACATACGAATGACGTTTTTACCAAATTCAAATCCTGAACAAAAAAAATTTATTACCAGATATAATTGCGACACTATGGGACCATTTTTACCACCAAGAGGTGATCCCTCACAAATTCCAATAGGCTTTTACAGTCGCAGTTATCCGGTTACTTTGAGCTGGGACAAAGAAAAATTCCACCGAGACACCTGCCGCGACAGCAGTTTTATAACAAGGATAGATTATAGTACATTTGATTTCTTTGATGAACGCAACCTACCCAAAGTAGAGGCGCGACTTAGCACGATGAATCAACTTATATTAGATAAAGACTATTTGGAACAAACCAATTATGCTGCTTGGGCCAGGAGAAATTATTATGAAACCAAATTAAACAACGGTGACTCTGGTGTCATCTATATGATCCACATAGGCATTACCAATCAACCACTCAGGATTCTAATCGATACTAAAAATCCTCAGAAGCAATCATCCATCAGTCTGTATCCCAACCCTGCACTTGATAATATCCATATTCTCAATTCTGACGGATTTTTTAATTCCCGGCAGTTTGATGTTTTTGATTTCAGCGGAAAGAAGGTGCGTACAGTAGTTTCAAATACAAGTATTGACAATCTCAACATTTCAGTCCATGACCTCCCTCCGGGCATCTATTTGATAATGCCTTTAGACCGGACATGGCTGAAGACATTTGTAAAAGAATAAGGAAATCTTGTATAAGATAAAACGCGCTAAATAATTTGGTTTGATGTGGTTGGTGAACTCGTATCGAAGCAGTAATTTGATCGACACCGAAAAGCTGCCTGCAGGCTTGTACCATGCCGTGATTTACGAGTGCGGAGTAGTGGTGAGGTCGGAGAAAATCGTCATCCTGAAGGAGTTTTGAGTTTTGAATTCTTAGTTTTGAGTTTTGAATTCTTAGTTTTGAGTTTTGAATTCTTAGTTTTGAATTCTTAGTTTTGAGTGCTTAGTTTTGAGTGCTTAGTTTTGAATTCTTAGTTTTGAATTTTGAGTTTTGAATTCTTAGTTTTGAATTTTGAGTTTTGAGTTTTGAGTTTTGAATTTTGAGTTTTGAATTTTGAATTCTTAGTTTTGAGTTCTTACACTCCTCATTTAAAACTTAAAACTATATCTTAAAGCTTCATTAATCGATCTAAAATACGAGGAAGATCTAAATCATCTATTATTTCCTTTTGGGTACAAATATCCATTAAAAGTTCGTCCTGCTTTCTGCCCAAGCACATCGCCTGATGGTAGCTGATGTCCGGTCGAAAGGTAACCAAAGCGTATTTGGAATAATAGGATGGATCGAATTTTTCAAGTCGATTTTCCAGCGCGCGTTTTCTTTGGAAAACAGGATCTCCGACTTTGTCTCTCATTTCGATAAAATTATCTTCCGCCAAATCAGCGATCGCATCTGCATTGATTTTTCTGCTGTCCGTAAATTTTTGAAACAATTCCTCAGCCTTTAAATTTTGATCCATCAGTTGATCCAAGACAAAAACATCTTCAAATCCACAATTCATACCCTGACCATAAAATGGAATAATGGCGTGAGCTGCATCTCCCAACAATTGCAACTGATCCTGATAATACCAGGGATGACATTTGACGGTGTATAAATGTCCTGTAGGGTGTTCGAAAAATTCTTTGGTGAGTGCCGGAATATGCGGAATGGAATCAGCAAAATATTTGGCATAAAATTCAAATACATCTTCTTCCGTTTGCAATGCCGCAAAACTTTCTTTTCCTTCATAAGGCAAAAACAAGGTCGCCGTAAATGTAGCGTCGGGATTTGGCAATGCAATCATCATAAAATGTCCGCGGGGCCAAATGTGCAAAGAATGATCGTGAATTCTAAACGAACCATCTTCCGCAGGTGGAATGGTCAACTCTTTGTAACCGTAATTTTGAAAATTTTGAGCGTAGTTAAAACGGATCAAAGGACTAATTCTCATCAATTCTTTTCTGGCCACAGAGTTTGCACCGTCGGTGGCCAAAAGTGGTATATTCTGATGCATAAAACGCTCTCCATTTCTGCTTTGAAACACGGACTGAAAATTCTGAAAATCCAGACTGCTCAATTCGGTGTTGAAAATGATGGCATCTGGCTGAATTTTTTCAAGCGCATCCATTAAGATGACATTCAAAGTGCGGCGACTAATGGAGTTGATGTGTTCACCGGGACGCTCACTATAAGGTTGAAATTGGAGATTTCCTGCCAGATCGTGTACCATTCGACCTTGCATGGGCACAACATGTTGGAGCATCTCTTGTTTTAAACCAAGCAACTCCAGGGTTTGGATTCCACGATCGGATAAAGCCAGATTGATTGATCTTCCTGCAGAAATACCGGACAGGCGCATATCCGAACGAGATTCATAAAGTTTAACTCTAAAGCCTCTTTGGGCCAATCGGAGACCTAACAAACTGCCTACCAGTCCTGCTCCTGCGATGATGTAATCCGGCTTTTGCTGCATGTTGATCTTGATGTGTTATAGAATGTTTATTGGATTTTTAGCACTTTCTTACATGCGGAATAAAGTTGATGCACATCTTCAAAACTATTGTACAGTGGGACCGGCGCTACCCTGATCACATCGGGTTCACGCCAATCAGCGATGATGTGCAATGCTGACAATTGATGGTATATTTCTTTGTTTGCATTTTTGATTTGAATCGAAACTTGAGATCCGTGTTCTTCTTCCACTTCGGGTGTCAGTAAGCGAATTTCCGGATGGTCCAGACTGTTCATTAAATCTCTAAGGTATTTGTGAAGTTTGAGAGACTTGGTCCTGAGTGCCGGCATTCCTGCTTCTTTAAAAAGGTCCAGTGATGCCCTGATGCAGGCCATTGGGAGAATGGGAGGATTGGACAATTGCCAGCCTTCTGCCCCGGGAAGAAGATCGAGCTTAGGCTCCATTAGAAATCTTCTCTGCTTATTGTGTCCCCACCAGCCCGCAAACCTCGGTAAATCATAGGCTTTGGAATGTCTTTCGTGAACAAAACAGCCCGCCAGACTTCCAGGTCCGCTGTTGAGGTATTTATAGCTGCACCATACTGCAAAGTCAGGACCATCTTCGTGGAGATTGAGCAATAAATTGCCTGCACCATGCGCCAAATCAAAACCAACCACACAACCTTGCGCATGTCCCCATTCTGTAATCTTTCGGATGGGATAGGCCTGACCGGTGTAATAATTCACCGAACCGATCAAAATCAAAGCAATGCTTTCACCATGTTGCTTGATGACTTGTTGAATGTAAGCTGGATTGACATATTCGTCTTCGTTTTCCGGTTGGAGGATGATTAAATCGATTTCCGGATCATATCCATGAAATCGGATTTGAGATTCCACTGCATATCGGTCAGAGGGAAAGGCGCTGTATTCTATCAGTATTTTGCTTCTGCCGGGTTTGGGCCGGTAAAAAGATACCATCATCAGATGCAGATTGACAGATAGCGTATTCATCACTACGACTTCAGAAGGTTTTGCTCCAACCACTGCTGCCATGTCTTCGGTCAATATCTCGTGGTAGCTTACCCAGGGCCTCATCGCCTGGAGATGTCCTTCTACTCCGAAACGGGCCCAATCATCCAGCTCCTGGCGGATATAATCTCGGGTTGATACCGGTTGCAAGCCAAGCGAATTACCACAGAAATATAGCATTTTATGGGTTCCACCGATGGTGGAATTCGAAACAGGAATCAAGAATTTTTCACGGAATCCAGCCAGTGGATCCTGGGCGTCAAGTTCTGCAAATTGCGGAATGGAATCATTCATCCTACAAAAATAGCAATTCGACCAGCCTCGGGACTTCAAATTAAAATCAACCGGGAAATCTACAATAGATGGCATTTATGCACAGCAAGGCCAAACATCAATATAATATATTCATTTGCAGTATTTTACGATTTAAGAAAAAAAATATTTAACTATTAAAAGGATGTTCTTACCTTTGCCAAAACAAAATTATTCAACTTAAAAATACGTTTATGAAAATCAAATTTAGTTTTCTCCTCGGACTTTTCCTACTCATTTGCGCAAGCAACTTGAAAGCACAAGACTATAAATCTGCGATTGGTCTAAGATTAGGATTTCCTCTCAGCCTTTCCTACAAAACCTTTATCAGTGAAAAAGGCGCCATCGAAGGGGTATTGGGTTACAGAGGATATTCTTTCTATAGCTGGTTAAATCTTTCTGCTTTTTATCAGCATCACATGGCCATTCCTTCTGTAGAAAGATTAAAATGGTATGTTGGTGGTGGAGCATCTGTATACTATTGGAACTATGACGACGCACATTGGGGACCTGCGGCTGATGATTATTCTTCTTTATCTTTTGGACTTCATGGAATAATTGGTTTGGACTATAGTTTTGACAATATTCCATTAAATCTAAGTGTAGATTGGATTCCTACCGTAGTGATTGGTGGAGAATTTTTAAGCGGATTTGGAGGAAGTTATGGTGCATTGAGCGTCAGATATATTTTGAAATAAATCCATTCTAATTTAAAACATAAGTGCCGGTTCATTTTTTGACCGGCTTTTTTTTTGGGTAATGATTGAAGTCTGCATTATCCTTTTCTCGTCCTTGGATCCAAATACCATTGAATGAGATCAGCGATCAGCATACCCGCTAATGTAAAAATGGCCGATACCATAAATATCCAATAGGCTACGGTCCAATCTCTCCCAGCCACCGATTGGTACATTAACCTACCCACACCCGGAATGCTGAAAATGGACTCTACCACCAAAGATCCTGCCATTAAAAAAGGAATCGCTGCAGCGATCCAGCCAAGAATTGGTATGAGCGCATGTGGGTAAATTTCATGTTTTAAACCTTCTTTAAATGGAATGCCAAACGAGTAGGCCCTCATCCAAAATCTTTGCTGCAATGCAGCATTTAATCCTCCGTGACTCAATAAAAATAAAATGGCCAATGAAGGCAATACCAAAGTGATTAAAGGTAAAATAAAACAAGATGGCTGCTGCATCCACGCAGAAAATCCTCCCATACTGGCGTCACCCAAATACATCGATGGAAACCAATTTAGAAAATCTGGATTTGCAAAAAACAAAATCAACAAACTTCCAAACCAAAAAACAGGCACCGCATGCAGTAAAGTGAGTATTCCTATTACTGACTTCGTCCATTTTTCTGAATGGCGTTGGATCACCCACACTGCCAAAAACCAGGACAATAAAAAAATCAAAATGACCGCCGGCACCTGCAATGCAAAAGTCCAGGACAGGGCTTGCATCATTTTTTTAGAAACAGGAATCCCATCTTTTTGTGAATAAGATGGTTTGGTTAAGATCTGGTGGTATTGATTGTTGCCGGCATTCCATGAAAATTGTGGAACAAAATCGATCCAATCCAAGCTTTTTCCCACTTCTCTTTCTTTTAAAACACTAAAATAAAAAAGCGGGAATTGATTTTCTTTTTTGACCATGAGTTCCGGATTTTCTTCTATTCCCAAATCTTCAGCAGTCCCGGGAATTTGATCAATGACCCACAATCCCAAAAAAGATAAAACCACCAAGGTCATGATAGATTTTGTCAAACTTTGTAAAAAAACTTTTAACATTCTACTCTTTATTCCTGATCATGTTTTCCACATAGCCCGGTCGCCGCATGGTTGGAATCAGTTCTAAGCCTTTCCTGTATACTATTTTCTCCAGGGGCGAAAATAAAAAGATATGTGCCTGGTCATCGTATAGAATTTGCTGAAAATCCATATACGCTTTTTTCCTTTGGATATCATCCTTTGCATTTCGGATGGCCATAATTAAACTATCGGTCACCGTGTTACCATAACCGGAGACATTAAATCCTCCCGGATTGGATTGTTGTGTATGCCAGGATTGAAATGGATCCCACAATGAAGGGGATTGTCTGGATGCCATGGTGGCCAGCTCAAATTGGAAATTTTTTCGATCCTTCATAAAAACAGCAGATTCCTTGCTGATGACTTCAATCTTAATTCCAATTTTTTTTGCTTCTTCCTGAAGAAGAATGCCCAGATTTTTTCCAATCTCATTGCCTGTGACAGAAAGTTGCAGGATTAATTCCTTCCTCTGCCCATTGATCTCCAGATCCAGCGTGCCGTCTTGATTGCTATCGCTCCAGCCTGCTTCTGTCAGGATATTTTTCGCTTCCTGAGGGCTATACGCTACCGGGCTCAATTCTTTGTGATAATAACTTTTTCCGGGCAATACCGGACCAATAATTCTGCTGGCAAGGCCATTCATCTGGGTGGAAATAAACTGATCCAAATCGAGCAATCTGGCCAGGGCCTTCCTTACCTCCAATCTGCTGAGAAAAATATTCCGGTGATTGATCTCAAGATAATAGTACTGCATCACGGCCGGAGTAGCCACTTCAAATGCAGGATTGGATTTGAGTTCATCAAATTGTCTTGCGCTGACATCGGATACAAGATCAATCTGTCCATTTTTCAACGCAATGACAGCACTTGCCTCTTCCGGGATGACAATGTATTCTATTTGATGTGCTTCGGCACTCAACAATGGAAAATCCTTGACCAATGATTCTCCCCACCAATTGGATTTTTTCTCCAACACAATTCTCTTACCAGTTTCCCAGCTCTTTAGACGATAGGGTCCGCAGCCTGTTATGATTTTCTTACAGTAAGCCTCACTTTCAAAATCTCTGGCATAATTTTGAAGCAATACCCAACGATCCTTTCCCATTGAGCTGGAGTCTCCAATGACCAATTCAGGGATGGAAAATGCTTCCAACACCTTCCCAGTATCATACACATGCGCCGGATATATACAAAAATTGCCGGTCATTTCCCGACTGAGCATATAGGAGCTTTTAACCATTGCTCTGAATTTCTTCGGATTTTGCAAATCAATGTCAACGTCGTAGATATTTTGGAAAAAACCACGCCAACTGCCATTTCTCAAATGAGGGTTTAATGCTGATTTGATGGTAAACGCCACATCCTTGGCAATAACGGGTTGCCCATCGTCCCATGTTGCGTTCTCAAATATTTCATAATCATACGCGAGCACCGAGTCATTGATTTGGACGGGAGCTTTGAGTTCTTTGACCAACATGGGAGAGAGTTCAAGCTGGTCGGGACTGTATTCAAAAAGCGGGGGCATGATCAGAATCTCGATTTGAGTGGCCAACGAAGATTGTGAAACAATCGGCTGCAGACAATCGGGTTCTTCTTTTACCCTAATTTTAAGATGGAAGAATTGATTGCTACTCTCAGGTTTGCAAGCCAGGTGGAGGAAATACAAAAACACGAGAATGTAATGGCTCAGACTAATCTTTAAGTTCATTTTGTTGTTTTAACTCACATTCTGAAAATGATGGAAGTACAAAGATCTAAAATTCTGATCACAGGAGGCACTGGTCTTATTGGCCAATCCTTAAAAAACAGCTTGATTGAACAAAAAAATGAAGTGAACATCCTCAGCCGCCAATCTGCTGATGCTCTTAAATCAAGATATGCATGGGATCCAAAAAACCACCGCATGGATGCTGCTGCCTTACTTGATACGGATGTCATTGTCAATTTGGCTGGATCATCGATTGCAGGTGGCTTGTGGACCCGTCCTAAGAAAAAACAAATCTTGCAATCAAGATTAGATGCGATCAGAACCTTATCCGAAGGGCTCAGACAATCCAACCACCGCCCGCGTCTGATCATCCAGGCAAGTGCCATTGGTATTTATGGACACCGACCCGGTGAATACTTGGATGAAAATTCAAGCCTTGGCATTCATGGATTTCTCACAGAGACTGTAAAAATCTGGGAAAAAGAATCTGAAGTACTTAGCTCACTGACTGAGCATTTGGTTCATATCCGCATTGGTCTGGTCTTTGGTAAATCCGGAGGAATCTGGCCTTTGATGACCATGAGTTCCAAAATGGGTTTTCTATCCTGGTTTGGCAGCGGCGAACAGTTTTATTCCTGGATTCACTTGGATGATGTGGTCAAATCGATCAGTTTCATCATTCAGCAAAAAACACCAGCGGTTGTGTACAACTTGACTGCTCCCAATGCAGTCTCTCAAAAAACAATTCTACAAATAGCCGCTAAAAAATTTCCGAACGTATTTTTATCCTTCGGAATACCGGATTTTTTAATGCGGCTTGTGCCCTTTGGTATGTCAGAACTTGTAATGACTGATGCCAAAATTTATCCAGGCAATCTGCTACTTCAAAATTATCCATTTGTACATTCGGAGATCAATGATTGTATTCAATGTCTTCTTCAAAAATAAATAAATTTTGGTAAAAAAAATAACTTCAGAATTGCCATCATTTAAAATTTTATAAAGATCAAAAATAGATTTAATGAATCGACGGTCGATTGAACCACAAACATTGATCTCAATTTCCAAATATATATAAAAATAGTATGTACCATTGTTTAAGGAATATTTAAACCTAATCTATCCGAAATTGGTTAATTTTGTTCACTAAAAGTAAAAATCATGGCAGAACCAGCTAAGAATCCCAATGAAATCAACATCGAATTAAATGAAGAAACCGCCGAAGGGGTGTATTCCAATCTGGCTATCATATCTCACTCTCATTCAGAATTTGTTTTGGATTTTATCAGACTCATGCCCAACGTGCCAAAGGCCAAAGTCAAGTCAAGAATTATTCTCACTCCTCAACACGCCAGAAGGTTGATGAAAGCATTGGGAGATAATGTCCACAAATACGAACAACAATTTGGTCCAATCCAAGATCCGGAGCCGCCACAAATGCCTCCAATGTCTTTTAATACTCCTACCGCTCAGGCTTGATTATTTAAATGCATTTTTATCCCACTTTTTTATTATGAAATCCATATTACATTTTATTTTATTGCTCAGCCTTGGCTTTCAAATTTCCGCACAGCCATCTATGCTCACCGCTGAAACTCTTTGGAAACTCGGAAGAGTAAATTTGGAAGATGTCTCAGAAGATGGGTCGATGACTGTTTTTTCGATAACAAATTTTGATCTTCAATCCAACAAATCCAATACGAACCTTTATACCATGAGGACGGATGGAAGTGCTCCACCGGTTAAAATCACCAATCTGGAAGGTCATGAAAATAACGCCAGATTTTTTGATGGAGGTAAAAAAATCATGTTCTTATACAATGGAGTACCTTATACCTGCAATGCGGATGGATCGGATCAAAACAAATGGGCCGATTTTGAAATGAATGGTTTTCTGATATCACCCAAAAGTGATGTCTTGGTCTTTATTCAGGACGTCAAATACAGAACATCTACGAAAGAAATCCATCCTGATCTTCCTTTGGCCAATGCAAGAATATATGATGACCTTATGTACCGGCATTGGAAATCATGGGATGATCTGCACGACAACAATGTATTTTACGTAAAAATGCAGGATGGAAAAATGGATGGCAAGCCCCTCAACATTGTCAATGAAGCTTTTCAGGCACCAGTAGATCCAATGGATGGAATTGAACAAGTAAGCATTAGTCCTGATAGCAGATACATTGCCTACAGTTGTAAGAAACTGAAAGGTGTTGAATACGCCGTTAGCACAAATACGGATATTTTTGTGTACGATGTCCAAACACGTTCCACCAAAAATGTAAGTCTGAACAACAAGGGATATGACAAAACTCCTGTCTTCTCTCCTGATGGTAAATATCTGATGTGGAACTCAATGTTGACTCCTGGATACGAAGCAGACAAAAACCAGCTCGTGTTGTACGATTTATCCAATTCGACTGCAAAAATGCTGGGAACCCAATATGACAATGATGCGGAACACGCTTCATTTGCCCCGGATGGTAAAAGTGTATTTTTCATATCTGCCAAAGATGGCTGTCAGCAAATTTTTATTCAGGATCTTTCGACCTTACAAATACGACAAATTACAACAGGTATTCACGATTATACTTCTTTGGTTCCCACATCCAAAGGAATTGTAAGCACAAGAGTCTCTATGACACAGCCTGCTGAATTGTATTTTGTGAATGTCAACGGCGCAACGCGTCAAATGACCCATGTGAATTCCGAACTGTGGTCGTCTGTTAAAAAACCAGAAGTTCGACAAAAATGGGTGAATACCACCGATGGTAAAAAAATGCTGGTATGGACCATTTTGCCACCTGATTTTGACCCCTCCAAAAAATACCCCACCTTGCTTTATTGTCAGGGCGGCCCCCAATCAACCGTCAGTCAGTTTTTCAGTTATCGCTGGAATTTTTCGCTGATGGCCAACCAGGGATACATCATTGTTGCACCCTGCAGAAGAGGAATGCCTGGTTTTGGACAAGAATGGAATCTTGCCATTTCCAAAGACTGGGGAGGACAATGCATGAAAGATTATCTGAGTGCCATCGATGATGCATCAAAAGAGCGTTTTGTGGACAAAGAAAAGCTAGGTGCCATTGGTGCAAGTTTTGGGGGATATTCGGTATTCTATCTGGCGGGTATTCACCAAAAAAGATTCAAATGCTTTTTGTCACATTGCGGCGTGTTTAATCTTGAATCCATGTATGGTACCACGGAAGAAATGTGGTTTGTCAATTTCGATTTAGGTGGACCTTATTGGGATAAGACCCATAAAAAGCAATACGAAAAATTTTCACCCCACAAATTTGTGGAAAACTGGGATACACCCATGATGGTGATCCACGGAGAAAAAGATTTCAGGGTGCCGATGAGCGAAGGCATGCAGGCATTTCAAGTGGCCAGGTTGAAGGGCCTACCTGCCAGATTGCTTTTGTTTCCTGAAGAGGGTCATTGGATTCAGTCACCGCAAAACGGGGTGCTTTGGCAGAGGGAATTTTTTAGCTGGTTGGACAAATGGCTTAAGTAAACATACCTGAACCAATTGATTTTGATTGGAAAAACAAACAAAGACAATGGCAGATGATTTCGTTTATACTTTAGATGCACAGGGTCATCCGCGAAGTCCGGAACTGGCTAAAGGAAAAAGAAATTATCTGATCGACATCGATGGCACCATTTGCGAGGACATTCCGAATGAAGAACCTGAAAGAATGAAAGACGCAAAGATTTATAAAGGTGCACTGGAATTTGTCAACCGATTGTACGAGGAGGGCCATCAGGTTTATTTTTTCACCAGTCGAACGGAAGACCTGCGAAAAATTACCGAGGAGTGGTTGAATCAGCACGGCTTCTTATACCATGGTATGGTCATGGGAAAGCCAAGGGGTGGAAATTATCACTGGTTGGACAATCACATGGTTACCTTTCATCATTACAACGGTTCTTTTCCAGAGATCGAATCGCATGACAAGAAAATCTGAATTGGTGATCTGTAATGAAAAAGGACAAAGCCAAATTTTATGTGGTGTGGGAAGGTGAACAACCGGGTATATATACAAGTTGGTCTGAATGTCAGCGGCAAATCAAAGGATATCCCGGAGCGAAATACAAATCATTTGAATCGTTGAAAGATGCTCAGGAAGCCTATCTAAATGGGCCTTCCACATCCAATGTTTCTTCCAAAAAAACCAAAACAGTATCAGAAAAATGGCAAGATCACGTACCCGTTGGCAGCATCGCAGTAGATGCAGCCTGCGAAGGCAATCCCGGTCCGGTGGAATATCGGGGTGTGGATCCCTATTCTGGTAAAGTACTCTTCCATCAGGGGCCATTTAACAATGGTACCAACAACATTGGCGAATTTTTAGCGCTGGTGCATGCCCTGGCATTGCTACATCAAAAAAAAGACAATACCACAAAAATATACAGCGACAGTGCAACTGCCATCAGTTGGCTAAAACAAAAAAAAGCAAAGACCCAGCTAGATTTTAATTCTTCCAATCAAGTCTTGTATGAACTGGTAAAAAGAGCGACCCTGTGGCTTCATCAAAACAGTTATCAGAATCAGGTCATCAAATGGGAAACACAAAAATGGGGAGAAATTCCTGCTGACTTTGGCAGAAAATAACTTTTGATGCGATCATGACAAATAAAGTAAAACATGGGTTCGTTTCTCTGGCAGTAAAAAACGCCACGTTTTACATTTTTCTGATCCTGATCAGCTCGACGCTGATTGGCTATTTATTGTATCGCATTACTTCAGACATCGTACTTTCGAGTTCACAGCAACAGCTGAAGCACAATATAGAAATCCTTGATCTGAAAATTAGTTCGTATATAGACCATATCAGAAAAGACATTTTGTATTTATCCAGGAGTCCTTACTTAAAAGATTACATTAGGGATCAATCGAAAAATGCCGAGGAAAAACAGAACAAACTGGCGAAGGATTATATTTCATTTATGTCCACCAAACCAGACTATGCCCAACTGAGGGTTATCGGCAAAACAAACAATGGTCAGGAGATTCTGCGCACAGACAGAAAAGGAGATACGCTTCACCTCATTCAAAAAAATCAATTGCAAAGCAAAGGAGAATACTCCTATTTTAAAGAACCACTGGAATATCCGGAAGATTCGGTTTACTTTTCAGTGATCGATTTAAACAAAGAATTTGGAAAGATCTCAAAACCAGAAATGAGCACCTTAAGAGCTGCTTGTCCCATTTATTTGGAGGATACGGTATTTGGAATCATCATCATCAACGCCAATCTAAATGCATTTATTCGCGAGCTAAAAACCTTCGTCCCAAAAGAATTCAAACTGTATCTGATCAATCAAGATGGCTACTACCTTTTGCATCCAGATCCTGAAAAAGAATTTGGATTCGAAAAATCACAAAAAGCCACGGCATTGGATGATCTGGGTATTGAAATTAAGAACAACAAACCGACTTCCGAAATTTATACGAGCGAACTCGATGACAAACATCTTTTCATCTATAAAAAAATCTCCTACCCTCGAAAATCATATTCACTCATTCTCGGCCTTCAATCTGACCGCGAAACCATTCTTAGTTATTTTTACCGGTGGCAGGGATTGATCATTCTGGTGACCCTTGGAATTATCCTGATGACCATTCTTGCAGCACTTTGGTGGATGAGAAAACAAACCCAAAGTCTGAAATCGATTACTAGTGCAGTGACAAGTTTTAAACAAGATTTGCGCACAGAGAATTTGCCATTGCAACTCAATGATGAAATCGGATTACTCGCCAATAGTTTTAAGGAAATGGCTGATACCATCAAACAAAATATCACCAATCTAGCAATCGCCAAAGAGGATGCCGAAAATGCCAATCAGCTGAAGGAAGAATTCCTGCAAAACATGAGTCATGAAATTCGAAATCCACTGCAAACCATCATTGGAATGTGCAGGATTCTAAATGACAATACACCCAGACCTGACCAGATTCCTTTGATTGAAAGTTTGCAGTACAGCTCAGATCACCTTTTGACCCTGGTCAACGATGTTTTGGATTTTTCCAAACTAAGAGAAGGGAGAATTCACTTGATACAGGATCGATTGTATCTTTCGGATTTTCTCAAACAAATTCAAAAATCCTATATCTACGAATCCAGATCCAAAAAAATTGAATTTGAGCTGCAGGTGGAAAATCATCTGAAAGAACTAACACTAATCACAGATCCTGTCAGATTGAAGCAAATTTTACACAACCTGATTTCAAATGCATTTAAATTTACAAGGGAAAATGGAAAAATTGAATTATCGGTAAAACATCTCTACTCGGATTCAGAAATGGTAAAGCTGCAATTTGAAATAAAGGACAATGGGATTGGAATCAAACCCTCTCAACTCGAACGCATCAGACAAAGATTTATCCAAATCAAAGACCAGAGGGATCCAACCATCAATCTGGATGGAGCAGGACTGGGCTTACCCATTGTGATTCAGCTTCTAAAATTATTTGACACCGAACTAGAAATTGAGTCAACTCCAGAAGTGGGTTCTGTTTTTTCATTCCAATTGAAAATGAAAAAGGCTGAAACCCTAGATAAAAGTGCTTCCTTCTCAATCACCACCCAAGCAGAATTTCATTTTGGCAATGTCTTGCTGATGGATGACGATCCTTTGGTTTTGCATTTATATGAACACGTCCTGGGATCTTATTCTGAATCCCTCCGTGCTTTGACCCAACCAGAGCAATTGTCCGATTTAGATCAAATGGACAAATTTGATTTGATCATCACCGATTTTCATTTTGAAAGTACATCTGCAGAGAAAATTGCGGCATTGATCAGGCAGAAATTGAATAAGGCTGGAAAACTTGTTTGCATCTCTGGTGCCCAGTTTGATTATCCATTTGCACAATCGCAAAAATGGTTTGATGCCATCTGGTTAAAGCCCATCAAACCAGAAAAATTGCTTGAAAATCTAAATTCTCTATACAGGAAAAGACCACACGCTTCATTTCAACAAATCCATTCTGATTATGATGATGATTCACTGAAAGTAAGCAAGGTGCTGGAAATAATGAAAAATGAATGGACAAAAGCCATCGAACATCTGGAAAATGCCATTGTGGCAAATAATCGGGATGAAATTCAACGCGTCATTCACAAAATGGCCAATGTATTCAGGACACTCAATCTTCCTGATCTTGAACGAGAAATTAAAGATCAATTAATTCCCTCGGATTCCGATGCCCCATCAATAAATCCACAACAAAACTGGGTGGAATTGAAAAAAATTCTTTTGGGTTACAGAAACCAGATCCACCTTCACTTGGCAGAAATTCAAAAGGTATAATCTGGAATAAATAGGTAATAAAATGGCATGATTGAAGAAAATAAGGCTTATTAAAAAAATTAAATTTGCCATTTCGAATCAACTTTTTTTACACAAACTTATTTTAGGTTTGAACATTATACCGATCAAAAAATAAAAAAAAAATCAGGAAAACAGGTGCTTGAGCATAATAAAAATACAATGGTTTGCAGATTCAATTTTTCAAAATACATCCTTTGCATTTTTGCTTGTTTTGCAGTATTTCCTTTGATTCACCAACGGATATATGCTCAGCAATCAAATCCTTCAGATACCATTGGTCATCAAATTTTGGATGAAGTCATCATTCGCTCTTACAGGCAGCAACTTAAAGTATTGGAGCTACCAGATGTGCACAACCAGTATTTGGTGGCCGGCAAAAAGAATGAGGTCATTCAGGTCAAAGACCTCCCTTTTAATCAGGCAGAAAAAACGGGCAGGCAACTTTTTGCGAAAATACCAGGTGCTTTTATATACGACATGGACGGAAGTGGCAACCAGGTCAATGTAGCGACCAGGGGATTGGATCCACATCGGGGATGGGAGTTTAACATTCGCCAGAATGGCATCATCACCAATTCTGATATGTATGGTTATCCAGCAAGTCATTACAACGTACCCATGGAGGCCATTGACAAAATCGAAATTATCAGAGGCACTGGCGCACTCCAATACGGAGCACAGTTTGGAGGAATGATTAATTACATCACCAAAAAGCCAGATCCTTCTAAAAAATTGTCTTTTGAATCAATCAACACGGTCGGATCTTTTGGTTTATTCAGTTCCTACAATGCGGTGGGCGGAAAAATCAGAAAATTGAATTATTACGGCTATTACCATACCCGGAATTCTGACGGATACCGACAATATGCAGAATCCAAATCCGATGCGCAACATTTGCATCTCAGCTACCAATTTTCAGAACAATTTTCTGCCATCGCAGAAATATCCCGCAGTTATTATCGATTTCGATTGCCGGGGCCTCTTACCGATGCCATGTTTGAAGCAGACCCAAAGCAATTCACCCGTCACCGCAGCTACTATGCACCGGAAATTTATGTCCCCTCTTTATCCTTTCAGTGGAAACCAAATCCAAATTCACAGATCAACGCAGTTGTTTCCGGGATTTTTGGAAACAGGAGCAGTGTGTTGTTTGAAGGACTAGCTACCATCAGAGATACCATCCTCGAATCCACCAGACAATATGCACCCAGGTTTGTAGATGTTGACCAATTTAATTCTAAAACATACGAACTGAGTTTTCTTCATACGCAATTCATACGGGGTCATAAAAATACATTTGTGGTAGGAATACGTGGATTTCACAATGACATGAACAGAAAGCAGCAAGCACCCGGAACGACGGGCACAGATTATGATCTTAGTACCACAGGACCCTTTAGAAGAGATCTCCATTACCGAAGCAATACTGCTGCGTTTTTTATGGAGAACACATTTTACATTACTGACCATTTAACCATTTCTCCCGGATTCCGATATGAAACAGGTCGGTCAGACCTTTCCGGCAAAATTCAATATTTGCAAGACACAAATATCCCCAATCGGATTATTCACAACATTCCTTCCTTGGGCATGGGTTTGAAATATGAGATGACCCCTCAATTAAAACTGTACGGTGGTATTTCACAAGCCCACAGACCGGTCATTCTGAAAGACATTATTCCCGCCTCTGTTCTGGAAAGAGCCGATCAAAATTTACAGAATGCCAGAGGCTTTGTTTCTGAATTGGGCTTAAAGTCCAATATAGAAGACTGGTTCAGATTGGATGTTTCTGCTTTTGCCATCCAATACAACAATCGTCTTGGTAATCTTTTTATCCGGGAAAACGATTCCGTCGCCTATACTCTTAAAACCAATATTGGTGACAGCAGAATCATCGGTCTTGAATGCTATTTGGAAATTACACCCCTTCACAATGGAAAAAGTCTTTTATCCCTGTTTACAGCAAGTTCTTATATGCATTCCCAATACATCAATGCTATCATCCGTACAGGACCGGATGCCAATACTTCCATCCATGGAAATGCATTGGAGTCTGTACCCCGTTGGATCAGCAGAAACGGCATCCAATATGCTTACAAGTCTCTGAATCTTACCCTGCAATACAGTTATACCTCTGAGACGTATGCAGATGCCCTGAATACCATCACTCCAAGCGCAGATGGTGCCATTGGACTTGTACCAGCTTATGGCATTTTGGATTTGTATGGTTCTTATAAATTTGGCCAGCAATTTATTATTAGAGCAGGGCTCAACAACATTGCAGACAAACAGTATTTTACCAAAAGACCTCTGTTTTATCCCGGACCCGGAATCTGGCCATCGGATGGCAGAGGATTTTATGTTTCATTTGGCATTAAACTTTGACATTGATCGGAACTCAATGGTTTTTTATGATTTCAAAGGAGAAAATAGGTTTATGTTTTCCTGAACCTAGACCTGTCTTTCATGTTAGAATAGGATGAAGATGATCTAGTTTTAAGATTATCAGTTTCAAGACAATTTTTATTATTGGGTTTATCGAATTCCCAAAAAACAGTATTTTAAAAAACTATGCAATCATGAAAGAATTTATCGCCAATCTCAAAAAAAAAGAAACCAAAGTAAATATTAGTATTGTTCTCAATACGCACAGGACCAAACCAGATAATCTTCAGGACCGGATATTGTTAAAAAATTTGATAAAAGAAGCTGAAGAAAGATTGCACCGGGATTATGACAAAGCACTTGCATCGCGTTTGTCAGATCAGCTACACAAATGTGCTGAAAGCATAGACCACGACTACAATAAAGAAGGCCTTATATTGCATGTCAATGAAAATATTGCCGAGTACCATAGAATAGGAATCCCGGTACAGAATAGAGTCATCATCGATCCTAGTTTTTCTTCAAGAGATTTAATTCGCGCCAAACAACTGGCACTCGATTACTTCGTTCTGGTACTCAGCAAACAAACTGCAAAATTGTATTTCGTACATTCTGAAGATGGGATACAGGAATTAACCGGAGATTTTCCAATTGTCAACCATCATGTACCTGCAGATCCACTGATTCAATCCACCAACAAAGGTCAGGACAATCTTGTCGAAGAGTTTTTTAACCAGGTGGATAAGAAACTGCACAAATACTTCACAGAAAGTAAACATTCTGTTTTGTTGTTGACCGAATCGAGAAATTATGATCATTATCTTAAAATAGCGGATCATAAGAACCGACTGGCTGGATATGTGCACGGCAATTTTGAAAATACCAGCGCACATCAGATTCTGAACGCTTCTCAAGAATATATGACACAAAAAACCCTGGATGCCTTTGAAGAAAAAATGAATGATCTCGCTAAAGCCCAGAAAGCTGGCAAAGTTGTTAGCGATACAGCAGAGATCTGGCGAGCCATCAAGGAAGGCAAAGGACAAACTTTGTTTGTCCAATCAGATTTAATCCTACCTGCTGTGGTGATGGATCATCAGATCGTTTTGGTGCAAAAGGCCCATTCCACGGAAAAGTTTTCAACGGATGACCTGATCGACGAGATGATTGAGCACAATATATTGCAAGGTGGGGAGGTGGTTTTTGCAAACAATGGAAGCCTTGATGCTTATCAAGGTTTGGCGCTTAGCGTAAGATATTGATTGAATCCTGATCCTTCTGTCCTGACTAAAGTCCCATGTCAAGGTCGTCGGGCAATTTTTCAGTGTCCTTTTTGTAATGCTCATGCAAGACAACAGGTTTTGTCTTTTTAGCCAGTCGCATTTGTAAAATATTCACTGCAAAAGAGAAGGCCATCGAGAAGTAAATATAACCTTTTGGAATTTCAACATCAAAGCCTTCTGCCACCAATGTAAATCCAATGAGCAAAAGAAAACTCAGTGCGAGAATTTTAAAGGCAGGATGCTTGTCCACAAATTCTGCAACAGGCTCTGCAGCCACCAACATAATAATGACAGACAGGATGACTGCTACATACATGACCCAAAGTTCGCGGGCCAGTCCAACTGCGGTAATAATGCTGTCCAAAGAAAATACAAGATCCATGATCACAATTTGTGCAAGCACTGCTGTAAAACTCAGCTTGACAAGTTCCAAAGTTTTATCAGCTTCCTCCCCTTCTGTCTTATGGTATATTTCTGTGGAAGATTTGTACAATAAAAAGATTCCTCCCAGAATCAGAATCAAATCCTTTCCAGAAAATCCTTCTCCCCAAATATGAAATAAATCAGCTTTTAATCCAATGACCCAACTGATGGCTGCCAGCAGCGCCAACCTCATAAACATGGCTAAAAAAATACCCAGCCTTCTCGCTTTGCGCTGTTGTTCTTTGGGCAACTTAGACGATAAAATAGAAAGGAAAATGATATTGTCAATACCCAAAACGATTTCGAGCAAAATCAGGGTAATGAGCGAAATAATAATTTCAGTTGGCATAATTTAATTTTTTGTTGATTGAAGTTGAGTGTATCATTACAAGGTCCCTATCGGGGTTATTTTTTCCTGGCATTTGAAGACTTTGGTCCTAAGCGATGTTTGCCTTTGTACAATTTTTCTCCCGCATACAATGGAAAAGACAATCTGTTTTCTTCTGGTGGAATCGGACAGTTAAAACCATCACTGTACGCACACCATGGATTGTAAGCTTTGTTAAAATCCACCAATAGTCCATTGTCATTTGTCAATGGCGCTTCAAGGTCCAAATAACGTCCTCCTGCATAAGTTTCCTCCCCATTGCTCTGATCGTAAAACAGCAAAAACAAATGTTGGAAACTGTCCGGAGCAGATGCGGGTCTGTACAAAAAAAGTGTATGGATGCTTTCATTCCATTGAAAACTGATTTTTGCACTCCTAACAAAATATTTAAGCCTGCCGCTGGTGGTTGGCATGATGACACTATCGGCATCTGTTATCTTTTGATAGTTGCAAAACAAGCTGAACTGTTCATCTGCCGGAAAGTATCTCAATTTTTTGAGGTCCCCTTTTCTTAATGGAGAACGTTGATCTTTTAAATGTTCCTCTGCGATCTTAGTTCTGTGTTGTTGAATGGAAAGGGCATAATCATTTTGAGCAGATAAGATACTGGATACCAAACAAAGCAACCAAATTCTGATAAACTTGTAGATAAGCGGATGAAGGAATTGTTCTGTTGTACAGTTGGTCCAATTCATCCTGCAAATCTAATACAGCCTATTGTACCCATCAAAAAAGATTCATATTTAAAATGCAAATAGGCTTCAGCCCAAACCGGCCCTGAAGGAAGTCCTCATTTCTGTATCCAATGCCGGGGTAATACGACCAGCCATTCCGCACAAGCACATTCCGGTTGATCCCAGGGTGACTTTACCCACTCGGCGGTACAGTCCGGCAAGGTCAGGGCTAGCCCGGTCGCCCATTTGACAAAGAAATGCCCCGGTAGAATGCTATGCTGTCCAGATCAGTTGAATTCTGACAGGAAAGTTCCCTTTATTTCCATTATGACCCATGTCTATCTGCAAACCTTAGAATGAACCGCCGGTCTTAGCACCCTAGCTTGTACTTGTACAGAATGATTTTAGAAACTGACAAAAACCCAATCTTCCGGACACTTTAAAGAGAAAATGGAAAAAGGTACCATAAAAAAGCCTCTAAGAGATAAACCAAAGATGAATTTTGAGGTCTTCTGTACATGCTTGTTGCAGGAATATACTTACACATACCTTTTTGTAAACGAAAATGCAGCTATTGTAATTTTCATTTCTCCACCCGAATGGAAACGAAAGATGCCGTTCTAAAGGCCATCCAAAAAGAGATCATTCAAAGAAAAGAAGAAGCTTTGGCTCATCGCATAGATTCCATCTATTTGGGTGGAGGTACCCCAAGTATTCTGAATGCGTCTGAACTGGATGCCATCCTCGGTCTGATGCACAAGAATTATTGCTTGTCTGATGATGCAGAAATCACCCTGGAAGCCAATCCGGACGATGTAAGCCGTATCCGGCTCGATGAGTGGCAAAAACTTGGCATCAACCGTCTTAGCCTTGGCATTCAATCCCTGGATGATGGTCTGCTCAAATGGATGAACAGGCCTCACAATGCAAAAGATGCCCATCAATCCCTCGAATTAATCGCAGCTTCCAATATTCGCAATTTTTCCTGCGATCTCATCTATGGCTTACCTCAAAGAAGCGATGAAGAATGGATTCACGATCTGGATACACTCATTGGTTATCACGTACCTCATTTGTCCTGCTATGCGTTGACGGTTGAGCCAAAAACCATTTTACACCATCAGGTTCACCATACAAAATCAGTGGTCGTTTCAGAAGAAGACAGCTCACGACAGATGTTGCTTATGTTGGAGCATCTGGCAGTTCATCACTATGAGGATTATGAAATTTCCAATTTTGCTTTGCCAGGTCATCGCTCCCGACACAACAGCAGCTATTGGAAGGGGCAAAGTTATTTTGGATTCGGACCTGCCGCACATTCATTTGATGGTCAAAAGAGAAGATGGAATGTTGCCAACAATACCCTGTATGCAAAATCCGTACAAGAGAATCTACCCTGCTACGAAGAAGAGAGCCTTAGCCCAAAGGACCATTACAACGAATACATCATGCTCCAACTGCGCAGGAAAGAAGGAATTTCTACCAGGGAATTGCAAACAAGATTTCCTGAATACTTTCCTATTGCCGAAAAAATAATGGAAGAATATTTTACCTCGGGCCATGTATTAAAAAATCAGGATGGCTATTTTCTCAGTCCTTCTGGAAAGTTGCTCTGTGACCGGATTAGCATGGAAGCATTTGCAGAATAGGTCCAATAATTTATAATCCAAGATTTTGCATCCACTGGTTTAGAGCTTATATGATAGCTGGCATTTGGTGTGGATCTCTTCGTTTGACATTGGAACCTTTAAGATCGCTTGGCGCTATTGGCAGTATATTTATGATAAAGACCTCATTAAAGTTCCAATGCCCAACGCTTTCTAATTTTACCTATCCTTGCGATTCTGTGTCCTTCTGATTGAAGTTTTTTCATTTGTTGCTCTTCCCCTCCGGGGAATTTTTCAAAAAAGCTTCCATCATCTCTCACCACTCTCCAGTAAGGAGGAATTTTCTTTTGGCCTCCTGTGATCAACTCCTCCGCGTATTCTGCACAAATTCTTAGAAATATTCCAGTCGTGAGTGGACAGGCATAATCCGCGCCGCATTCTTCCGCCAATTCTTCCCGCAAAGCGCTGAGCGTTTTAATTTTTCCTTTTGGGATTTGGTATAATAAGGATTCAATCAATCTGGGTGTTGGGATGAGCATCTTTGTGCCGCCGTATTTATGATTCCAGGCTTCAGGTCCTTCTTTGATTTCAGGAGCCAAGGGTTTATCCATTTTTATTTTCCAACTGGTTTTACTTTTCATGCCGGGATGAATTAAGAATGGCAGGTGTGAATTTTTACTTAGAATGCTTATAAAATAAAAACGGCGTTAAATACTTTCATTTAACGCCGGAGAATGAATGAGAATGAAACCTAAAATTAAGGTTGTAATACGCTTAGGTATATGTAAAAACCATACCAATTCGAAAAAAATTGTATTTTTTTTATTTGTATACAAATTTTTCATTGTATATTAAATTGTAAATCAATTCAAACTTAAGAGTTTTGTTCAATTATTTTGTAAACATTTTTTTGCAAAATCATATTTTTTTTCTCATCCAATGTCTTAATATGATCCCATCCTTTTGCAATCAGAGCATCGCGCAAGTTATTTGATTCCTGAATCCTCATCATGGCATCTGCCAACTGCAGGTCTATCAGGGTATTCACATACAAACCTCCATCTCCGGCAGCCTCTGCCACCGCTGTGCCCTCATGGGCAATCACCGGAATTCCGGAAGCAATCGCCTCCACTGCCGGAATACCAAAACCTTCATACAAGGAGGGATAAATAAGACCCATGGATTTCCTGTAGAGAAATGCCAATTGTATATTGGATATTTCATCCGGAAAAAAAAACCACTTACTTAATCTACTTTGTTGTACTTTTTTTCTAAATGCACTTCTGGCCCTGCCTCCTCCAATCATCCATATCGGAATTCTAAGATCCTCAGGTATGCATCTATAAGCAGCCAAAATACTGTCCTGATTCTTTCTGGGATTAAAACTGCCCACACAAATCCAAAACACAGACGGCAAATGATCCAACAATGGAAATGATGCTACCTCCATGGTTTCCGCACTTTGGTAAAATAAAGAATCACAGTTTTGATAAATGACATTGATCTTTTCCTCCGGCACTTGATAATACTCGATCAGATCTTGTCTGGTTTTTTGACTTATCGCCACCACTTGCGAAATTCTCTCCAAAGCAAACTTTAATTTTAGATCATACATCGTCCGATCGTGCCAGCGATAATCTTGCGGCCGGACTTTGAAAATAACATCGTGGACGGTGATCAGTGCATTTCTGGATTTGCGTCCAATGTTCAAAGGAATCTCCGCACTGAGACCATGAAAAATGGCTTTATCTGGAATCCATTTTGCCGAAGTCAAAGATCGCGCCAATCCAGCCATCGACGGATAGCTCAATGTTCCAATGGATGTTTCTTTCAAGAAGGCATCATATTCGCTCTGTTTCTTTCCCGGTTTTAGAATCACCAGTCGATCTTCCGGAAATTGTTGATGATAGGATTGCACCAACCAGCGGCTGTAGTTACCGAGTCCGGTGTGGTTGTAAAAAAATCGCTTACCGTCTAAAAAAATCTCCAAAGTTTCGATTACTCAATCAACTGCTCATTATTCTTCAGATTCTTTGTGCTGAGCCTGATATTCCTGAATCAATTTGGACTGTATATCAGGAGTCACGGGTGCATACTCCGCCATCTTCATGGAAAATTTTGCCTTGCCCTGGGACAAGGATCTCAAAGATGAAGAATAATTGTGCATCTCAGCCAATGGAACCCGGGCTTTTATTTTTTGATAATGTCCGTCTGAATCCATTCCCATGATTATGGCTCTTCTTGTTTGCAAATCTCCCATGATGTCTCCCATGAATTCATCCGAGCACAATATTTCAAGATCATAGACAGGCTCCATCAATTGCGAGGCAGCATTTTGGAATGCTTCTTTGAAAGCCATGGTGCCAGCGATCTGAAACGCCATATCGTTGCTGTCCACCGGATGCATTTTGCCGTCATACACGGAAACCCTGATATTGGTACAATACGAACCCGTAAGAGGACCTTCGATCATTTTGTTCATCACTCCTTTTTTGATGGCGCTCGAAAATTTTGAATCGATGGACCCTCCGACAATGCACCAATAAAAGGCAAGTTTGCCTCCCCATTCCAATTCTTCGCTGTCCCTGTTTCTCACTGTGAGACCGGCAGGGTCTGGCATTTCATCATAGAAGGGTTCGATCCGCATGTGCACTTCAGCAAATTGACCAGAACCACCCGTCTGTTTTTTGTGGCGGTAAGAGGTGTCGGATGCTTTGGTAATGGTCTCCAGATAAGGAATTCTGGGTTTGATATAATCCAAATGAAGTCCGTGCAATTTTTCAATCCTGTATTTCACCAGATCCAGATGCAACTGTCCTTGACCGTGAAGGATATTTTGTTTGAGCCTTTGTGATTGTTCCAGGATTAATGTAGGATCTTCCTCTTGCAGATCGTGGATGCTTTTGATCAGTTTCTCCAGATCGTTTTTGTTTTCTGTATGAATGGCAGCACGGATGCGAGGTTCCGGAAATGGAATTTTCTCAATTTCAATATCGTTGCCTTTGACCGCAAGTGTATTGTTGGTATGGCTGTCTCGCAATTTAACGACCACACCCAAATCTCCTGCACACAATTCATCGACGGCTTCGCGACTCTTGCCATTGGAAACAAAGATCTGATTAAAGCGCTCATGGCCGCGATTGGCATTGTTGATAAATTCATCGCCCGCTTTGACTTTGCCGGAGTACACCTTGAAATAGGAGACCCTGCCCACTTTGGGTTCGCTGAATGTTTTGTAAATAAATAAAATGGCAGGTCCTGCAGCAGAAATTTTCAAATCGCCCTTGTTGGTTTTGGCGGCTGGTCGGTCAGCCGGGGATGGACAAACGTCATTGATGAATCCCATGATACGACCGGTACCTTTATTGGTGGTGGCAGATGCGCAAAAAACAGGAAACAATTGTTGATTGGCGATTCCCTTTCGCAGTCCATCGGCCAATTCGGATTCGTCCAGCGTACCTGTCTCAAAAAAGCGCTCCATCAGGCTGTCGTCATTTTCCGCTGCAGCTTCTACAATGGCGTTGTGCATTTTTTTAGCGCGATCCATTTCAGATGCTGGAATCTCTTTCTTCACTGGCTTGCCTCCTTCCGCAGGAAATTCGTACATGACCATTCTCAAAGCATCGATGATGGCATTAAAACCCTTGCCTTGATTGACTGGGAACTGAAAAGGTATCAATCGCGGTCCAAATCTAGAAATGGCCTGATCCAGTGTGGAATCAAAATCAGATTTTTCATGGTCCATCTGATTGATAACAAACATACCGGGCAACTGAAATTTTTCCTTATACTCCCAAATAAGCTCTGTTCCAACTTCAACACCGTGTGCAGCATTCAAAACCATGATTCCCAAATCTGCCACTTTCATGGAGGCTAGTATTTCCCCCACAAAATCATCAGATCCCGGAGTGTCGATGAGGTTTATTTTGGAATCTTTCCAACTAACATGCATCAGTTTACTGAACAAACTGCCTTTGCGCTCTTGTTCCAACTCGGTAAAATCGGATACGGTATTACCTGCTTCTATGCTTCCTCTGCGTGAAATCGCTTTGGCCTCATATAGCATGGCTTCAATCAAGCAAGTTTTACCGGAATGCGAATGTCCTAACAGGACGACATTCCTGATGTGTTTGGGATCTACGCTCATTTCTGATGGTTTTTAAATGAAAGATGATTTATCGCTCGGTAAGGTATGAACAAATGTGAAATTTCGTCACAAGCATTCTCTACTTTTTTTATCATTAAATTTTATTATAATGTGTAATTATACTTTTTTCAATCACATGAATTGATTTATGCACTTGGCAACGCAGAATATGTGACCTCCAGGCTCATGTGGAATATTCCTTCTTTGTACCATCAAAAATCCTGTCATTGATCTCAAAGAGCTACTTTTGGGCCATCGTATGGATTATTTAAAATTCACAGAGCTTTCCTGGTCCCGTCGGATTTTCCTTCTGGGCTGTTTTCTCTTTGCTGCAGGTTTGTGCTGGTCAAATTTCTTATTGAGCATTGGCAGTATGTGTTTCTTTCTTTCCTTGTTTTTTCCAAATGGTCAAACAAGAGACCAGCAGTCCACCCTGCAGAATTTCAATCATTTTCTGGGTGCTTTGCGAACACAGCCATACACTTTATTCATCATACTGTATTTTATTACGGTTCTGATTTCCGGATTGTGGTCTTCACATTTGGATGATTATTGGTTTCAGTTGAAAATGCTCCTTCCCATGTTAATCATGCCACTGGCCTGGGCCCGTCATCAACAGATCAGGTCAATGGAATTGCAATGGATCATTCGGATTTTTATCCTGAGTTGTTTGGTGGTTTCCATGTTTGTTCTTGGTAGATATTTCAGCAATTTTGAAGAGTACAACTTGTCGTTGCTCAAGGGTAAGGCCATTCCAACCCCAATTTCCCACATTCGATTTAGTCTGATGATGGCCTTGTGTGCCCTATTGCTTTTTAAATCATTTTTTGACCAAAGCAGTTTTTTTCATCCATGGCTGGATCGGATGGGATTCCTTTATTTCTTTTATCTCATTCACGCCCTGAGTGTCAAATCAGGGATGGTAGCCTTGTATTTGGCATTGTTAAGTTTTGTGGCCATCTGGTGTTTTCGAAGAAAACTTTGGAAGAAGGGTTTACTATTTCTGATTGCCTTGTTCCTGATTGGTTTGCTTGCCTTTTACATAAGTCCCAGCCTTCAAAACAAATATTACTACACCATCTGGCAAATTGGTGAAATGTACCGGGGTAAATGGTTGTTTTATTCAGACCTCGAGCGATTGAAGTCCATACAAGCTGGTTGGGAAATGATCAAAGAAAATCCCGTTCTGGGATCCGGTGCCGGAGATCGAATGCAAGCCACCAGGGAGACTTATATGCGCATCTATAACCACCAGGACATCAAGCTGCCTCATAATCAGTTTTTGTTTTCCTGGGCGTTTTACGGTGTGTTCAATTTTGTGGTATTGCTTTTGCTGATGTATTTTAGTTTGTTAAGAACCAATTCCTGGAAGACAGAATACATTCCTTCCATGCAAATCATTGTGTGGAGCTCTATGTTGTATGAGCACAGCTTGAATACACAAGTTGGAATTGCTTTATTTATGTTTTCTTATCTGCTTGCCCATCTTGCCTTACATCCAAAACCAGATGGATTCTGACAATGGCTCATAAAACAGTCTGGAAGGCCCATTTGATGTTGACATTGGTCGCCCTGATCTACGGCGCCAATTACAGCATTGCCAAGATCGTCATGGATCCGGGACTATTGGGCGCCAACGGATTTATCTTGCTGAGGATTTGTGCAGGTTCTATTTTGTTTTTGCTTTTCTTTGGCAAACCCATAAAGCCTGATAAAAAAGACATTCCACTTTTTCTGATCTGCGCAGTAACAGGTGTGCTTGCCAATCAGCTTTTATTTTTCAACGGATTGGAAAGGACCAGCCCCATTCACGCTGCATTAATGATGATTTGCACCCCTTTGATTGTCATGTTGTTGCTTGGATTGCAGGGAAAAGGAGTAAATTGGAAGCAATGGCTGGGCTGCATGATTGGATTTTTGGCGGCATCCTATATCATTGTTTACTCCACTTCCGGACAATCCGGATCCGGTAATTTGATTGGAGATCTGATGGTTTTGGTAAATGCTTTATTCTTTGGAATTTTTCTAACAAAAACCCCACCGCTGATTGCCAGGTATGGCGCATTTGAAATGATGAAATGGTTGTTTATAATCTCACTATTGTTTTGTCTTCCCATTGGGCTGTATGATTTGATTACTGCAGAATGGGAACAGTTTAACAGGTCCCATTGGAGCAGCCTGTTGTTCGTATTGGTTTGCACCACATTTATGGCCTATGCACTCAATGCAAAAGCACTTGAAATTGCCTCCTCTTCATTGGTCGGAAATTATATTTATCTGCAACCGTTTATTGCAGTTGTGTTTGCTTATCTCACTGGCAAAGACCGCTTGAACATATCCACTTGTTTTGCAGGAATGGTTATTCTATGGGCGGTTTGGTGGGTAGAAAAAAGCGCAAAACCCGCACACAAAGACTATAATTGAAATATTTTTCATGAAAATTCTTTGTGTGTGATTGACAAGCGTTTAGAGTAAATGTGGATTTATATTCAAATTTCTTTTAATCTGTAATGTTGTGAAACGATCGTCATTAGATAATTGCAAATTTTGTGGTTTGTCATTTAATTTTTTGCGGTAAAAAAAAATTTGGACTTGTTGTGTTTGGAAATATCTACTTTTACGCTGTCATTATTTAATCCCTGAGAAGGTAGTGTCAAACGAAGCCAAACCAAATTCAAAACTCAATCAACTCATTTCTGAGTTCGAAGGGTCGATCAGAACTTTTAGTCCTGAATTATGGCCTGAAAAATCATTTCACAAGTTAATTCACCATTATGAGAACCAGGGCCACTTCAACAGTGCGTTGGAGGTGGTTGATTTGGCACTTTCTCAATACAAAACAAAAGCAGAGTTTTATCTGATCCGCTCCCGTCTGTTGATGAGGCAATCGCGGTTGGAAGAAGCTTTGGAATCCATTGGACACGCAGAGCGTTTTGCTCCTTATCACGATATAGATTTGATTTTTACAAAAGTAAAAATATTCTGTCTCCAAAGAAAGGAAGTTGAGGCTTTGCAATTTATCTCAGGGTTTAGATGCGGATACCATAAGACCGATTTGCAAGAAATTATTTTGGCAGAAGCATTTATCTACGAATCCATGAAAGACTTTGAAAAAATGTTTTATTCGCTCAAAGAAGCGTTGACTTTAAATCCCAATAATTCAAAAGCTCTCCAGCAAATTTGGGTGAGTGTTGAATTTTCTAAAAAATACGAGGAAAGTATTATACTGCACCAGCAAATCATCGACCAAAATCCATATTCTCACCTGGCTTGGTACAATCTGGGGCACGCGTGGTCTTGCATGGGTGAATACGAAAAGGCACTTGAAGCCTTAGAATATTCGTATCTGATCAATCCCCAATTTGAACAGGCCTATTTGGATTGCGCAGAGCTATCTCTTCAACTGGGTCAATTTGAAAAAGCATACAATTGTTATCGCGAAGCAAATGAAATGTTTGGTCCGGATACTGAAATGATTGTATTTATGGCGGAATGTCTCACCAAATTGAGCCGGTATCAGGAAGCCAAAGATCTGCTCAAGCAATCGATCGCCCAGGATCCTTACAACGACGAAGTATTTTATTATCTAGGCGAGTGCTACAAACACGAATCCAATTGGGAAAAAGCACTGGAGTGTTATTTAGAAGCTCTGGAACTGGATGAATACAGAGAAGAGTTTCACCTTGGTGCAGCCATTGCTTATGAACAAATCGGACTTCTTAAAAAAGCAGAATTCCACTACAACAAATCTGCCAATCTCGGACAAGAGCAAAGTATGTATTGGGCTAGCTACGTCCAGTTTCTAATGAAAAACAATCATTTTGTAAAGGCCTCCAAGGTATTGGATCGTGCAGATAAATATTCAGTTGGCGCCGACCTAAGCTGCTGCCGTGCCGCGCTATTCATGAAAAATGGTTCCGAAACAGAAGCCTATTCCCTGATTGAAGAAATCCTTCAGGAATCTCCCGATGGTTTGAGCATGTTGTTTGAACTTATGCCAGAACTGGAGCAGAATCCCAAACTCAAAGGGATGCTGCGGTATTTCAGTTATGTCAACTAAAGCTTTGGTATTTTAGTTTCACATTTACCTTAGATCAAAATGCATTTTCCTTGCCGGAAAGACCAATGCGGATAATATTTAATTCCTGATGAACGGGTAAGTTTGAAATTGCACACCTGTCCATTCAAATCTGGATAAGACCCTCTTTTCTTTATTATAACTGATCCTCTAACGCTTTCCTAGACGGAAAATACTTCCCATTGCTTTTATATTGAAATTTTGACTTAGCATGCAAAGATTTGCTATACAAAGAAGGGATCAAATCCTATCTCACTTTAATCCTTTTCCTGAATTAATAAAATAGATGCGTAGACAATCACTTGAAAATACTAATGCAAAAAAGTAATTTTCATTTTGATGTCTTCAACAGGTCTGTCCGCTCGACCAGTTTGCACCGAGGCGATTCGATCGATTACCTCGATTCCATCCAATACTTCACCGAACACGGTATAATCATTGTCCAAAAAAGGCGTTCCTCCGATCGATGCATAGATTCTTTTTTGTTCGTCGGTGTATTTAATCCCTTTTTGATCCTCCACCCGTGTCAACATGGCTTCGGTTTGGAGACTTCCCTGCACGATATAAAACTGCGATCCCGATGATTTCTTCTGAGGATTAACCGCATCTCCCGTCCTTGCCGCTGCGAGCGCGCCTTTTTTATGGATGAATCTTGAGTCGATCTCTGCCGGGATGGTATAACCTGGCCCTCCACTTCCGAGAGGAGTATTGGCGCTCGCATGGCGGGAATCCGGATCCCCACCCTGAATCATAAATCCAGAGATAACCCTGTGAAAAATCAAATCCTGATAATAAGCTTCCGATACCAGTTTTGTGAAATTATCCCGGTGTTGAGGAGTTTCATCATACAGATGGATCAGCATGTTCCCAAATGAGGTTTCCAATCGAACCAGACAGCGGTCCGGAGGCAGTACTTCGATTTTGGATTTATATTCTTTTGTCTTCTTGCCAAATATCGCCTTCAGGCTGACTTGATAAATTCCCGATTTGGTATAAAAGTGGGTCGGGTTTTTTTCATTGGAAACACTTCCGTCACCAAAATCCCAATGATAGCTTTTGGCTTCTAAGGATTCATTGGTAAACCGGATTCCATGTGGAATTTGTACATGCTGGCTGTCCACTGAAAAACGGACAGTGGATTTTTGAGCAAGGCTTATAAATCCCATGCAGAACATGGCAAATGATATAATGTACTTCATATCCTAATAGCTAAAAGATGTGGGAGAAATTAAGGAATTAGTGCGCCAGTCTGATTTTCATCTTTACATCAGTGACTGGTCTATCACCCGGCATGGTCTGGGTGGCTGCGATTTTATCAATGACTTCGAGTCCTTCTACCACCTCGCCAAATACGGTATAGTCTCCATCCAAAAAAGGAGCCCCACCGATCTGAGCGTATTTGTTAAAATCCTCCTGTGTATATTTAATGCCTTTGCTCGCATTCATCATTTGGATCTGGCCAGGATCCGTTGGTTGACCATGGACAATATAAAATTGGGATCCGGAAGATTTTTTCTGTGGGTTGACAGCATCTCCTTGTCGTGCAGCACATAATGCTCCTTTAAAATGCAATTGTCCGATTTCCGCATCGATGGTATAACCTGGCCCACCTGAACCAAGCATTGCCTCTCTTGGCGCATTCCTGGATTCCGGATCGCCTCCCTGGATCATAAATCCCGGTATGACCCTGTGAAACAAGAGGTCATCATAGTAATTCTCTTTAATTAACTTAATAAAATTTGCCTTGTGTTTCGGAGTGCTGTCATAGAGTCGGGCTTTCATCGTACCCATGGTGGTCTCAATGATCACCAGATCTTCTGCTTTCTTTCCGGTGCATGCCTGTAACATTGCAATCAGCAGAATTCCTGTTATGAATCTCATCATCATCTCTTGTTATTTTAAATTAAACTGGAATATTCCGTTTGAAAATATCTGATCACCATTTCCTTGAGAAAATTTTCCTGTTCTTTAACGCCTTTGAGGGTAAAAGGTTTGAGCTGAATATAATGAGGCCATCCATCCTGGTCCAGCCCCTCAAATTCATAATAACCTTCCTGACTTAGCAACCTACAACTGGCAATGTGCAGCAAATCGGTTTTTTCTTCTTTGGTGAATTTAGAAGTACTGGTTCGCCCAAGTTCCTGGATACCGATGAGCAAGAGAATGGCATTTAGATCGGGCAATTCTTTTTTACCAAATTTATCCTTGATAAAATGGCGAATTCTCAAATACTCAAAGTCCAATTGCCAAGCTTCCATTGTTGCACAAATTTAGATCAATTTTAATTTGTTTCGGTTGATAAAAGACATCCATTTTATTCTTCTCTGAATATCGCTTTTACTTCGCTGATCTTTGCCACCGGCAATAAACTTGCCATGAGACAAATGGCCATAACCGTACAACTGACCGTGACAAAATCCGCTGACTTTAATGCGATGGGATATGAGTCAATGATAAATTCTTCGGGTACCCTGATCAGGGCATAATGGTTCTGCAATAAATAAAAACCGATGGCCAAGGCAAAACCAGAAACCAATCCAATGGCTCCGATTCCCAAACCCAACAAAAGAAAAACCTTTTGAAGGGATCGGTTGGACATACCGATGGATTTTAAAATAGAAATATCGAGCCTTTTTTCCAATACAATCATCCACAATGCTCCCATAATGGTAAATGATACCAGCACCAGGGTAAGACTAAATAAAAGAAAGAACAACCATTTTTCAAGATTCATAATTTTCAGAAACGCTTCATCCTGACGGTATCTGTCCTTGACGATGAATTGAGGTCCTAAAAATTTTTGAAGCTTTTCCATCAAATTAAGTGAAGAAATACCGGACTTCACTTTAATCTCAATGGATGACAATTTGTTTTCTGCCCCACTCCATTCCTGGAGATCTGACAATGGAACCATGACCATTTCATTGTCCAGTTCCTGATGCAAACTGAAGATTCCAACCGGGCTTACTGCATTTTTGCCGTATTGATCTGCTCTGATTTCCTTTGATTCTTCTGCATAACTGGTGGGAATGTAAAGATAAACCCTGGTGGAAATATTGTTGAGTGAAACACCGAGCTTGTTTGCCAACCCAAGTCCAATTAAGGTCTGATGATAATCCAATGAAGGATCGAGTAAACTACCTTCCATCAAAGCAGAATCCAATGGGACCACTTCTTTGAAATTAGACTCTATCCCTCTAATCGTTCCAAAGTCTTGCACATCATCGTACTGGATCATTCCGGTAATATCCAGACAAGCTGCCACTGCCTGAATTTCTGACCAGGTTTTCAACTCAGCCACGATCGCAGAATCCTTCTCAAAAAATCCCGAATCAACCGACACTATTTTTATATCTGGATTGTACTTGCTAAACATCCCATTGAGCAATTCTTCAAATCCATTAAACACAGATAGCACAATGATCAATGCCGCAGTACCGATGGTAATACCCACAATGGAGATGGCTGTGATGAGATGAATCGCCTGGCTGGATTTTTTTTTAATCAGATACTTCCAGCTGAGAAAGGCAACCACTCTCATGATGCAATCATTGATTGATAAATGATATCCTGAATTTTGGTTCTGTATCTTTTGCGGTGAAGCAGATTGATGCTGCTATTGGGATAAGTCCGGTTGGATAAAAAAATATAAATTAGATCGTGCTTTGGATCGGCCCAGGCACAGGTCCCTGTAAACCCCTGATGGCCAAAGGTATTTTCGGATGCAAAATTGGAAACATAGGGTGGATCCGTGCCGCCTATTGTTTTCAAATCAAAACACAAAGATCTTCTATTCCATTGAGGATCTCTCCAGGTAAACATTCGGATGGTATTGGATTGAAAATATTCCTCTCCTCCATATTGACCCAAATTCAAATAACACTGCATCATGACTGCAAGATCTCTACTGTGTGAAAACAATCCTGCGTGACCACTAACACCTCCCAACATGGCTGCACCCATGTCATGTACATAACCGAGCAAAACCTGTTGTCTAAAATAATGATCATCTTCGGATGGAGCGATTTGCGTTTCCCGAATTCCTTTTTTCAATGGATTGTACATCGTGGATGTCAAACCGAGGGATGCAAAAAATCCGTTTTCAAGCCAATCCTCATACGATTCACCGGTCCACTTTTCGAACAGATCCGGCAAGGTGTAAAACCAAAGGTCTGAGTATTGGTATTTTTTGGTTTCTGAAAGTTTGCTGCTCAGAATTCGGGCGAAAATAGTATCCAGGATGCCTCTGTGTAGAAATGTATTTTTGGCCACTTCAATGGAAAATACGTCATCTGCATTTCTCCGATAATACAGTGGATCCAACAAATTGAGCGTATCAGGAGCTATCAATGTATGTTTGTAAAATGGGATCCAACTTTGAAGACCGGACTGATGAAGAAGAATATCCTTTAATGGAATCATTTCTTTGTCCGTACCTCTGGCGGGTGAATAGATCTCAGCCAACATTTTTGTCACATCGAGTTGGTATCGATCTATCAAATGCATCAAAGCCGGCGCTGCACCAAAAATCTTGGTGAGGCTGGCAATGTCGTACAATTGGTTGTTGTCCACGCCGTGATCCATGAGAAAATCTGTTGTACCAAAAGACTTTTGGTAAATGATTTTATGATCTTTTGCAATTAAAATCTGAGCACCTGGTGTTGCTCTGTCTTCAATCATTTTATAACAAATCGAATCGATCTGCGCCAAAGCAACTGAATTCATCCCAACCGATTCCGGTAAGCTGTATCCCAATCTCAAGAGGGAAGGTCTTAAGATCCCAGTGCCATTGGGAAATTCATTGGATATGGCGACGGGCAAAATACCGGAAATCGGATCTGTGCCCATTAGGATCTGCGCAGCGATATCCTGGACTTGTGGGTTGTCTTCATAAGTCAAAAGGATGGAAGGCAAATCCTTTAAGAATTGAATCGCATAGGGCGTACCAAAAACAATTGCAATGATCTGTTTCTTTTTGGCAATCTCACCAATCTGCTGAATGGCCAAATCACTCAACCCATATTTCTGTCCTGCTTTATAATTCAGCCGATGAAGGGTTAATATCACCAGATTGGATTGTTCAACAGATTCGCGCAGTTTTGAATCGAAGCTGTCACGATAATCGAGAAAATATTCATCCGCTGTAAAATAATTTCGGAGTCTGTTGTGAAAAGCATTTCCGGATTTTGTACCAAAGCTGATCACAGTCGATTTTTTCGGGAGCTTTCGGATGGGCACTTTTTTATACTCATCTTTTACAAGTGTAATGGCTTCTCTATAAATCTGATCCCTGATATGATGAGCCTGGGGAGTATTTAGTTCCCTGACGATTTCGTCTAGTTTTATTTCTCCCGGATGATGCAGACCTGCTTTGGTTTTTGCCATCAGTATCCGGTACACTGTGCCGTTGAGATCGGATAATTTTAATTCATCTTCTTCGATGGCTTTTTTAATGACATCAACTGCAGCTTCGATGTTTTCACTAAGGAGTAGTATATCGTTTCCTGCTTTCAGTGCTTCCAATTCAAGTTGTCCTGCCGGATATTTTTTGGAAACTGCTTTCATCTCCAGAGCATCTGTAATCACCAAGCCGTCATAGGCCATTTCTCTCCGCAGCAATTTTTGAATCACGGATCTGGAAAGTGAGGCGGGTTTATCCTGAGAAGGGTCGAGGGCAGGAATAGCCAGATGGGCAATCATCACAGAAGCCAATTCTGTTTGACCCAATACTTTGAATGGAAACAACTCAAAACTATCCAGTCGCTCCTTATCGTGTTTTAGAATGGGAAGATCAAAATGAGAATCGATATCTGTGTCACCATGTCCCGGAAAGTGTTTGGCGCATGCCAACACCCCGCCATCTTGCAATCCCTTCATAAATGAGTAAGACTTTTGACTTACTTTTAATTTATCGTCCCCAAAAGATCGCTCGTTGATCACTGGATTGTTGGGATTGTTGTTGATATCAAGGACCGGAGCAAAATTCAAATGGACTCCCAGTCTGCTCAGGTGTATGGCTTGCTCCCGCCCCATTTTGTAGATCAGTTGATTGTTGCTGAGCGCCCCCATGGTCATTTGTTTGGGAAAATGAAAACCATCCTGTTTTAGTCTCATACCCAATCCCCATTCTGCATCCATGCTGATCAACAGCGGAATCTTGGCGGTGCTTTGGTATAAATTGGTCAATTGCGCCTGTGTCACAGGATCCCCCTGAAAAAAACAAAGTCCTCCAACATGATAATTTGAAATCAAGTGGATCACTCGCTGGATATGCGCTGAATCATTTTTTCCATAGGCCCTGATCATAAAAAGTTGTCCTATTTTTTCCTCAAGGCTCATCAGCGCCAGTTTTTCTTGCACCCAATCGTGGTTTACTTCTTTTAACTGAGCTTTGAGATCAAGCCCGGTGAAAAACCAAACCAATAAAAGCGATAAAAAAATCCGGGCGATATGTCGATTAGCGATTTGCATTGAATTTTTTAGTGATGTCTGGATCTCTTTTTTGGGCCTCCGCAAGCGCAGCTTCCGCTTTTTGAGTATTACCCATGTTCATGTAAGTGAGATATAAATTAAAATGCGCTTCCGCAGATTCAGGTTGCATGGATAGTACCTGGTTAAAATACTCAATGGCCTTGGTGTAGTCTCCCATCACACCATGACCCACACCGAGCAAACTAATGGTCTCCGGATCATCCGGTTTAAGTTGCAATGCGCGATTCAACAATAAAATGGCGGCCTGGGGATTGTTTTCCACCATTCCCTTGTTGCGCCCGTTTTCTCTTAAAGTTAAATGCAGGTTATTGAGGGCTTCACTGTCTTCCGGCAAATATTTTAATACAAATTCGTATTTCTGTGCTGCAATATCATACTCCTTTGACATAAAATGCGCATTACCCAACAGGTTGTATGCATCAAAATAAAATGGATGCAAGTCGATGGCTTTCAATAAATGGGTTTTGGCCTTTACAATGTTTTTCCGGATGGCAGAACTGTCTTTCAAATCTTTCACCTGATCCAACAATATCCCACCCACTGCATTGTTTATTTTTGCACTGTTGGAAGAAATTTGTGCATCGTGAAGTATCAGTGTAAAATCGTTCTTCCAATCCATGTTGCGGCTGATCGTTTTTAGAGAATACAATAGGATTAAAAGAATAAAACTCCATTGGATTATTCTAGCTGATGCTATTTTCCATTGATAAAACAAGGATCCCAGAATCATTGCAAAACCAAGAGAAGACATAAATAGAAATCGCTCACCCATGAAAGTTCCAATTGGGAATACTAAATTGCTTACCAATGAAAGCGGTACCAAGTAGCAGAGCAGAGACCATGACCACAATGGCCTTGTCTTTTTCCATTTGAATATAAACCATAACATTGCAAGATGTAATGTCAGTGAAATCCATGGAACGAGATTTGAAAAATTTTGAATTGGAATTTGTTTTGGATAATAGTCATACGTCAAGGGGTGTGGAAACGACAGCAATCCCAAATACTTGAACAAAGTAAAGAGAATGGTGGCATATCTTTCTGCGGCACTAAAAAAAACATATTTCCCATTTGCAAATTTGAGAAATGGATTGTTCATCAGTTCACCGGATTGACCGGCGATGGGATTCCAACCGAGAATTTGAGCGCGAATGATTAAAAACAAAAAAGTGGGAACAAGCAGTAAAAAAAATACCTTGATGCTTTGGGAAAAACTTTGTCTGTACAATGTCCACAATCCAACTGGAATAAGCAACACAAAACCAATTGCATTTTCCTTGGACATCAATCCTAAGAATAACCAGATCATGCCCGCCATATTCCAAACCGGCATCTTCGTGTCCGCTGCTTTGAGAAATGCATGAAAAGACAAAACCGAAAATAGCAATGCTGCTACCTCATCCATTCCTTTGATGTTGGCAACAACTTCGGTGTGAATGGGGTGAGCTGCAAACAGCAGCGCGCCAAGAAAAGAGATCACCGATGCTGAATCGCCAAAATGGGGATTGAGCAGAACACAGAACAACTTATAAATCAAAAAACACAAAAATGCGTACGCAAGAATTTGTAAAATATGATACACAGGAGCCATAGGCCCAACTATCTCATAGATGATTGAAAATACCACCAGGGTAAGTGGTCTGTACCTTCCACCTGAAACCAGCTTATCTTTTCCTTCTTTTTTAAAAAATCCCCTGAAGGTGTCCTTTGACAGGATATCCGGAATCCCAGAAATTCCTTTGGCAACAAATTCATTTTTATGGATGACAATGCCATCGTCTACTGCAAAATCGTGGAAAGCGGTATTGAGATACAACAAACCAGCCAGCACAACCACAATATAACTTTGCCAGATCTTATCTGAAAAAATTCGATCCAGAATGGATGGCTTATGGATGAGCTGATTTTTCATTTTTGCATACGGATTGGATTAACTGGATAAATTATTCCATGTTACTGTACACATTCTGAACATCTTCATCATCTTCTATTTTATCCAGGAGTTTTTGGACCTCCGCTTCTTCTTCAGCAGACAATTTTTTAGTTGTTGTAGGGACCCTGTCAAAACCGGATTCGATGATTTCAAAATTATTTTGTTCGAAGTAAGATTGCAATTTTCCAAAACAATCAAAAGGACCATAGACAATCACCTCATTTTCTTCCACCACCAATTCTTCACAACCACAATCAATTAATTCCAATTCCAACATCTCTGCATCCAGATCTGCAGGTTTTTTGATTCTAAAATTGCATTTGTGCTCAAACATAAATACTACAGATCCGGTGACACCCAGACTTCCTCCGTATTTGTTGAAATAAGACCGAATATTGGCCACCGTTCTGGTAGAATTGTCAGTAGCTGTTTCTACAAGCACAGCAATTCCATGGGGTGCATATCCCTCATAAGTGATGATTTCAAGATCTTTCTCGTCCTTGGAAGTCGCTTTCTTGATGGCAGTCTCCAATCTGTCCTTCGGCATATTTAAAGCCTTGGCATTTTGCATTGCAGCCCTCAAGCGCGGATTGTTGTCCGGATTGGGGCCAGATGCTTTTACTGCCATAAACACATCTTTGCTGATCCGAGCAAATTGTTTGCTCATTTTGGAATATCTGGCAAACATCTTATGTTTGCGAACCTCAAAAATTCTTCCCATATCTTTGTATTAATAAAAGCGACGCAAAGTTAGAATATTCTAACTTAAAAAGCAGAATATAAGCCACTAAGATCAAAAATATGTCCGGACGCCGGACAGGAAAATTAAGTTTCTCTTCTGAGCTTCATTTCTGCTTTTGGGCCCACGAGAATCGGGACCACTTCTTCTTCCACATTGGACAATTCCAGACCGAAATCTTCATACGCCGGTAAACTGATCTTTTTAATCATTCGGTATGTTCTGACCACCCATCTTTCAAAAGTACTCAACTCTGTGTCGGCAGAAACTCTGGTGTGAAGAAGAATAAATTTAAAATCAGCCGGCAATTGATGTTTGGCCAAAGATGGGTAAGGGCTTGCGATCGATACCTCTCCTGCTTCCACCATTTGCTCGACTATCTCCTTAAACATGACATTGACCCTGTGCGCTACCTTAAAGCCAAATTTCAGATGAACAAAGAAAATTTTTCCGGGAACGATGGTATCCACATTGTAAGTTTTGTTGTAGGGTTCATCACCAATGGTCACATGCACAAACCAATACACATCCGCTTTTTTGGGCCTCTTGCGCAAAATGGAATACATGATGTTGGAATCAATGAGCCTTTTGTCATTGGCCATCGCAAGGTAAACGAGATGGGTCGCTTCCTTTGGAATGGTTTGGTCATTTTGCAAATCCTGAAGCACCGGAATGTAATCGTTTAACTCCACAAACATGGTGTGTTTTTGCCTGATCTTGGAGGCGTTGTACAATACAAACACCATGATGGCTATGGGAATTGCGATCAGCAATGAAAACCAACCACCATGCATAAATTTATCCAGATTGGCAATCAAAAAAGTAAATTCAACGACCATCAGCAGAATGGTTCCAATCAGCGAAATGATGAAATTGTGGTATCGGATTCTGTAGAAAAATCCAAGCAGCAAAGTGGTCATGATCATGTCTATCGTAATGGCAAGACCATAAGCAGCTTCCATGTTTTCAGATCTTTGGAAAATCATCACCACAATAATGCAACCCACCATCAAAAACCAATTGATGCTGGGTATATATACCTGACCTTTTAAATTAGAAGGGTAGTTTACGCGCATCCTTGGCCACAGATGTAGTTTCATGGCTTCATTGGTCAGTGTAAAAACCCCTGAAATCAAGGCCTGACTTGCAATAATCGTCGCTGCGGTGGCAATCGTCACTCCTATGGGCAAAAACCATTCCGGCATAATCTTATAGAAAATTCTGAATTCCGGATGGCCGTTGACATCTACAATGGATTGACCTGAAAATTCTGAAACGATGAATGCACTTTGTCCAAAATAACTCAACAACAAAGCGATCAAAACAAAAGACCAGCTTACCCTGATGTTGGCTTTTCCACAATGGCCTAGATCTGAATAGAGCGCTTCACCTCCGGTCGTACACAAAAAAACCGCCCCTAGAATCCAAAATCCACTGGGATATTTAATGAGAAGTTGGATGGCGTATTCAGGATTCAGAGCACGAAGGATTTCAGGGTGTTGCATCACCTGCATCAATCCCAGTGTCCCAATCATGGTAAACCAAATCAACATGATGGGTCCAAAATATCTACCCACCGTCTGAGTGCCAACTTGTTGAAATGTAAAAAGCGCGATAATAATTCCGATGACGATCGGTACAGTATTAATGGATGCAGAAGGAAACAGCATATTCAGTCCTTCGATGGCAGACGAAATCGAGATTGGAGGAGTAATAAATCCATCTGCAATCAGGGTGGCACAGCCTATGATGGCTGGATAAATCACATATTTGGATTTGTATCTTCTCACCAGGGCATACAGGGCAAAAATTCCACCTTCTCCTTTATTGTCCGCCTTAAGCGCGAGGAGGACGTATTTTCCGGTGGTGATGATAAGCAGTGTCCAAAAAACACAGGACATACCACCAAAAATCAATTCTTCAGAAACGACCCTGCTTCCCAATATCGCCTGAATCACATAAAGTGGAGAGGTTCCAATGTCCCCGAAAATAATTCCCAGGGTAATGAGGAGTCCCCCCAGACTTAGTTTTTGGCCATGACCGTTATCTCCCATGCTGTTTCATCAATGTCTTTGTGCATTCAAGCTTGCAAAGATAGTTAGCACTCCATTTCAGACCTTGTAATCCTTTGGTTTTGGGTTCTCATTAGGGTATTTTAAAAAGAATTAACGATTTGTGTGAGACGGATTTACAATTTCCATTGCTGCGCCGGGTGAAACTGCAAGATGGTCTCCCGCAGATAGTTTAAGTCAAGGTGGGTGTATATCTCGGTCGTCGTTATCGACTCATGACCCAACAATGCCTGCACAATCCGGAGATTTGCACCTGCCTCCACCAGATGCGTGGCAAAAGAGTGTCTAAAAGTATGCGGGCTCATGGATTTAGTGATTCCAGCCAGTGATGCGTATTTTTTCACCAATTTAAACACGCCTATTCTGGACAATTTTTTTCCAAAACAATTGATAAATATAAAATCTTCCTGCCCCCTTTGCAAGGTATGGGGAGGATTGGATTTGAGTTCTTCCAAAGCTTTCAATGCTTTTGATCCAATGGGTACGATTCTCTCTTTATTTCCTTTGCCGTGGACTTTGACCAGGCCCGGATCCCAATGGATCTGACTCCATTTCAATTCTACCAATTCGCTTACGCGCAGTCCACAGGCATAAAGCAGTTCCAGTATCGTACGATCCCTGTGGTAGAATTCAGATTCATACTGTACTGCATAAATGCAAGATTCTATTTCATCGATACTCAAAACATCCGGCAAATACTGTCCCAACCGGGGAGATATTAAATGTTCTGTAGGATTTTCCTGGATGAGATTCTCTGTAAGTAAATACCCGAAAAAGGAGCGCAAGCCACTGATCAATCTGGCCTGGGACCTTTCATCCATAGATCTTGTGTTGAGCTCTGCCACAAAAGCCAAAAGATCATTCATGTCAATTTGAAGGGGACTCTTGTTATCCAAATGGCTCAGGGCGAAATCCCTCAGTTTGCCGACATCTGTCAGATAGGCTTTGACAGAATTGGAGGAAAGCCCTTGCTCCAAGGCCAAAGAAGACTTGTATCCTGCCATTGCACTTTTCCAATCCATGGGACAAAGGTGCATTATTTTTTACATATTATATATATTTATAATATGTTTTAATAAATAACGGGACTGTCTTATTCCCAAATTATGCATTAGAGATTCTATTTCTGATACAATAATTTTGGATAATTTAAATTTTTATAATCTGTGTATTTGAACCCTTAATACCTTTTAGAATAATTACATCTCAAATTTTATAAACTACAAATCCACAAAAGGGATTTACAGTATTTTTTGAATGATTAAATTGAATTGAGTAAATAAAGGGTACTTTATTCTGAAATAACAATTTTCTGGCGATATGCTTTTCTGACTGCCGACATTCCCAAAGCTAAATAAACTCCCGCACTCAGTGCGGACAAATCAAGGGTCTGATTTCTTCTGACATCCCTGGTTAATATGGTTTTTCCTTCTGCATCCAACAATTGAACAGTTGTAATTTCTTTTGTAAATTCTACATCCACGATTTGGAATTGATGTCTTCCCGTTTCCTGCAAAAAATCGGCTTTAACGATTTTATTTTCATCCCTGGTAGCCGTTACGTCTTTTCTAAATACAACTGCATTGGGGTTCTTTAATTGCAATGTGCCCGGAGTAAAAAGATGACCGACAAATCTACCCTCTACATCATACTTTCTTACCGATGCGTTCTGCCCTACACCAATCAGAAAACTACCATCAGAGTGGATGTGCAGGCCCTCACAATTCAAGACTCCGCTCACCAGATTTTTAATAAACTTTCCTGCGCCGTCATACAGTTTTATTGTTGCTCCATTGTAGTCAAGCACCATCCAGTTTCCGTTTTCCAAAAACTGAATATTGGTAGGACCGGCCAAACCATTGGCAATAAATCTTCCCAGTGATTTACCATCAGGCCCAAATTTCTGAACGTACTTACCGTCGTAACTCGACACGTACAAATTGTCCTGAAGGTCCCAATCCATTCCAATGCTGTTGCTCACTCCCAGCTCTGTAAAATTATCTACAAAATTTCCTTCCAGATCATACCGCTTTACCTTACCGTCTCCCAACCACTGAAGGACATAAAGCAGGCTGTCTTTTCCAATCTTCATCCGCGTGGGTCCCTGTATGCCTGTGGTAAATTTTGAGACATAGGTTCCGGTGTTTGCGTTGTAACGATCAATGGAATTGGATGTGAAATTGCTGATCAACACAATGCCCTTGTCTTCTAAAAATAAGATGTCCTGAGGCCAGGCAAGCAGCTGTTTGGTAAAGACTTGAACATTCGAACCATCCGCATTGCACTTCAAAATCTGATAAGGACCATTGTTAAAATTACCTGCATCACTGATGTAATAGCTCCCCTGAGAGCTGGCTGTAATTGATAAAAAGTAAATAACAAAGAAGCCAATAATGGTATTTATTTTCACTTGTATTAATTTTATTGCGACTAAACTCAGACAAGCTTCCTAGCTACCATTTTCTGGTGAAAGGGAAAACAGATTCTCTATTGCGAACGTTTGTTTTCTCGAAAGGCTAAAACACTATGTCTGATGCTATACCCAAAATAAATCAGCAAACCTGTCAACAACCACAATCCAAAGCCCAGCCAATTGTGCACCGGAATTTGGGCCATCATGTATAGGCAGCACAACAGGCCCAGGACAGGAATCAATGAAAGATTTTTCAGAAATGACAGAATGCACATGGTCACAAATACCAAAACAAAAATCCAATTGGGAATCCTTTGTACAAAACTTTCCCAGCTGCTTTCATATTCCAACTCAACCGGAAGTGCCAGTCTCTTAAACAGAGCAACTGCATTTTCCTGGCCCAGTTGATCCAAATAATTTTTAAGCTCTGATCCAGCCTTCGTAAATTCCTTTGGATGGTAGTACATGACGTGATTCGACAACATACTCAATTGTTCATTATCAATGCCGGCCAACAGGTCTCCTGTTCCGATGACTTTAGGTTCATTGTATAGAAACGATTTCAAATCATCTTTGTGCCATCTGTTTAAACTAAAAATAGAAAATACCAAGGCCAGGGGCATGATCCATTTTGAATTGATGTAGGGTGTTTTGAATTTTGGAGGAGGCAAATCCTTTCTCCCCTGAATCATCAGTACCCCACCACATACCAAGACAAATGCAAATAAAGTCCCTATTGAGCATAGATCGGTCACCGTGGTCAGATTTAAAAACAATGCGGGAATGGCGGTCAATAAGGCAGCCACGATGGTTGAAAATGTAGGAGTTTTAAATTTGGGGTGAATTTTTTTGAAAACAGGAGGCAACAAACCATCCCGACTCATGGACATCCAAATCCTTGGTTGTCCCAATTGAAAAACCAGGAATACAGAAGCCATTGCCACAATGGCACTTAATGCAATGATACCACTCATCCAGGGCATATCCAACTTGCTAAATACAAAAGCCAATGGATCGCCAACTGCTAATTCAGTATAGTTAACCATTCCTGTTAAAACCAAAGCGATCAGGATATACAAAGTCGTACAAATTAAAATGGAGTACAACATGCTTCGCGGGAGATCGCGTTGCGGATTCTTGCATTCCTCTGCGGTGGTCGAAATCGCATCAAAACCGATGTAAGCAAAAAAAACGGCAGAGACCCCTCTCAAAATTCCTCCAATACCATTGGGGGCAAAGGGAGACCAATTTTCCGGATTGACATAAAACGCGCCGACCAAAATAACGAGAATGACCACTGCAATTTTGATGACCACCATAATATTGCTGGCGGTTCTGGATTCTTTAATTCCCCGATAGACCAACCACGAAATAGATCCAATGATAAGCAATGCAGGAATATCCAACACCAGATGAAAACCCAACAGATTGGGTGCTGTGGTGTAAGCTTCATGTGCTTCCCGAATTCTGGCATCCAGCAAGCTCCATTCTGTACCATTTTTCAACAATCCTTCAGCCTCTTGGTACAATTGGTGTGCCGTGAAATAATCCATTTGCATCCACATTGGAAGATGGATTCCAAAACCTTCCAGGAATCCGCAGAAATAATCACTCCAACTTATCGCCACAGTAATATTTCCCACCGCATATTCCATAATCAAAGCCCAACCGATAATCCATGCGATTAACTCTCCAAATGCGACATAGGAATAGGTATAAGCACTGCCCGCCACGGGAAGCATGCTGGCGAATTCTGCGTAACAAAAAGCCGCCATGCCACAAGCCAAAGCAGTAAAAATAAATAAAAACAATACTCCGGGCCCGCCTTCGGAAGCAGCAGTGCCTATGGTGCTAAAAATACCCGCCCCAATAATAGCAGCGATTCCAAATGATGTTAAATCTCTGACACTAAGTGTTTTGTGCAATATTTCATGAGACTCGCGACCCTTCAGGATGTCTTGCGTGCTTTTCCTTCTAAACCAGGTTTTCCACATTTCAATTTATTGTGTGGTAAACATAGATAATTTTTACACAGTTGATTATATTTTCCACTTCTGACATGTGCAGATCACTTATATTTGCCCTTCAAATCAAGTGAAAATGCACTATTTTAAACTCTCATTTTTATATACTTTTTTGCTTCTGGGGTTTTTGTTGGCTTGTGGGGAAGACGACGGCTCAACAAATGATTGTTCAGGTATTGTGGCAACCTATGACACGACTGTAAAATCTCACCTCGATCAGAATTGTGCATTGTCCGGTTGTCATGCTGGCACTGTACCTGCAAATGGGATAGACTTGTCCAATTATGCATCAGCAAAGGCAACTGCAACCGCTGTTGGAAACAAAATGATCTGTGCCATAGAACATGGGGCCGGTTGTTTTCCAATGCCTCCAACTGGTGTTAAGTTGGATGCCTCCGTCATAAATGTGATCAAATGTTGGGTGCAAAATGGTGCACCCCAATAATGCAATGACACAGTTTTTTCCAATTAAAATAACATGGACAGCTACCGTTTTATATGACTGCCCCATGATTATAAATATTTCTTTTTCCACCTCAGCTTTTACCTAATCCTTTAGATCCTTTTATTCAAAATGATTCACAACAAGTATTTTGACCTCATCGACCAATCTTATTATTTTCCGCAAGAAGGTTTCGATTTGGAAAAAGACCAGCTCATTTTTAACGGCATCCCTTTAATGATGCTGATTGAAAAATATGGCACCCCATTTAAAATGACCTACCTTCCCAAAATTGGTGATCAGATTAAAAAAGCCAAAAACTTTTTTAACCGGTCCATCAAATCCACCAACTACGGAGGCCGCTATTTTTATTGTTACTGTACCAAATGCTGTCACTTCTCTTATGTACTTGAAGAGGTGCTACAGCACGATGTTCAAATTGAAACCTCCTCTGCCTTTGACATTGAGTTGATTTTAAATCTTTACAAACAAGGAAAAATTGACCATAGCAAAATTATTGTCAACAATGGATTTAAGACCAAACAATACCTTGAAAATATTTCTCAACTGGTCAACGACGGCTTTGAAAATGTGATTCCCGTTTTAGACAATAAGTATGAACTGAATGCCTACGATCAATTGATGAAAAATCCTTGCAAGATGGGCGTCAGGATGGCAACAGAAGAAGAGCCCATGTTTGAATTCTATACCTCAAGATTGGGCATTCGTTCATCAGAGTTGGTCCAGTTTTGCAAAGAGAATTTTACCAACCATTCAAAATTCTCGCTTCACATGCTTCATTTTTTTGTAGATACCGGAATCAAGGATACGACCTATTACTGGGGTGAATTAAAAAAAGGAATCAAAACATACATCGAATTAAAAAAACTATTTCCTACCCTTCAAGCCATCAACATTGGAGGTGGGCTTCCCATTAGAAATTCTCTGGGCTCTGATTACGATTACAAATACATGATCCATCAAATTGTGTCGATGCTCAAGGAAGCTTGCGAAGAAGAGGAAATTGACGAACCAGATATTTATACCGAATTTGGAAAATATACCGTTGGAGAAAGCGGCGCCACCATTTTTTCCGTTCTCGAACAAAAACAACAAAACGATTCTGAAATTTGGTACATGGTTGACAATTCCCTGATGAATACCTTACCGGATAGCTGGGGTATTTCAGAGCGCTTTATTTTACTTCCCATCAACAAATGGCACAACGAATATCGGCGGGTGAATATAGGTGGTTTAAGTTGCGACAACTCCGATTATTACAATACTGAAGCGCAGAATCAACAATTGTTTATGCCTGCCTTTGACCGAGATGACAAGGAACCCCTTTACCTGGGTTTCTTCCATACCGGAGCTTATCAGGATGCCCTATCGGGCTATGGTGGAATCAAACATTGCCTGATCCCTTCCCCAAAACACATTCTGGTCGATCGCGACGTGAATGGCAATATTGTTGATACAGTGTATAGTGAAGAACAAACCGCAAAACAAATGCTTAAAATTCTCGGTTATAAATAAAGTACTCCCTTGATCAACGAATATTTTACACGATGGCTAAATATAAACTGAGCACAAAAACCTACGCCGGAATTCCGGAGGAACTTGGCAAAAAAAACAAAGCGGAAGTCATTCTGACCTCTATACCTTACGATGGGACCAGCACTTGGGGAAAAGGGGCGGATGAAGGGTACAAAGCTTTTTTGTACGCCTCAGAAAACATGGAATTGTATGATATTGAAACCAATTCTGAACCCTATCGCCATGGTGTTTATTTGGAAAAAGAAATGGAGGTCAAAAAAGACAGTCCTGAGGATATGTGCAAAAAAGTGTACAAAAAAACCAAAGAACTTTTAAAGACCGAAAAATTGCTCACTTTTTTTGGCGGTGAACATTCCATCAGCATTGGCATCATGCGCGCTTTCAAAGAAAAATATCCGGATCTTACCGTATTACAAATTGATGCACACGCCGATCTTAGGCAGGAATACCACGGAAGCAAATACAACCATGCTTGCGCAGTAGCAGAGGCACAGAGGGATTGTAATCTCTTGCAAGTTGGGATCCGAAGCATGGATATCGTAGAAAAAAAATACATGGAAGCGTCGAAAGTCTATTTTGCACACAACATCATGGACAACGATTATTGGATGGAAGAATCCATTCAAAAAATGACAGATCATGTTTATGTCACGTTTGACCTGGATGCATTTGATTCTTCCCTAATGCCAAGCACAGGAACTCCCGAGCCAGGCGGTATGCAATGGTATCAAACGCTGCAATATCTTCGCATGGTTTTTTCCAGAAAAAAAATTGTTGGATTTGACATCGTCGAACTTGCCCCTAATCCGCACAATCCGGCACCTGATTTTCTGACAGCCAAGTTGTATTATAAAATGCTGGCTTATTATTTTGACAAAAAGAAAAAAAATAAATGAACAGAGGACCCATATCACAATTCATCGCGCATCATTACAGACATTTTAACGCAGCAGCGCTGGTTGATGCGGCCAAAGGATATGAAACGCATCTTGCAGAAGGTGGAAAAATGATGGTTACGCTCGCAGGAGCCATGAGTACTGCAGAATTGGGGGTTTCTCTGGCAGAAATGATCAGAAATGACAAAGTGGACATTATCTCCTGTACCGGTGCCAATCTGGAAGAAGATCTGATGAATTTGGTCGCTCACAGCCATTACAAAAGAATCCCCAATTACCGCGATCTCACTCCACAGGATGAATGGAATTTGCTGGAGAAAGGATTGAACCGCGTTACTGATACCTGCATTCCTGAAGAAGAAGCATTCAGAAGATTGCAAAAACACATTTACGAACTCTGGAAAAAGGCAGATCAGACTGGTCAGCGATTTTTTCCGCACGAATACATGTATCAAATGTTGCTGAGCGGTGTGCTGGAACAGTATTATGAAATCGATCCGAAAAATTCATGGATGCTGGCAGCCGCACAAAAAAATATTCCCATCGTTTGTCCGGGTTGGGAAGATTCTACCATGGGAAATATTTTTGCATCTTATGTGATCAAATCGGATATCAAGGCTTCCACCATGAAATCAGGAATCGAATACATGGTTTGGTTGGCAGATTGGTACCGCAAAAATTCATCCGGTAAAGGGGTTGGATTTTTTCAAATCGGAGGTGGAATTGCGGGTGATTTTCCCATCTGTGTGGTACCCATGATGTACCAGGATTTGGAGTGGCACGACGTTCCATTTTGGTCGTACTTCTGTCAGATCTCTGATTCTACAACATCCTACGGCTCATATTCCGGTGCAGTTCCCAACGAAAAGATTACCTGGGGAAAACTAGACATTCACACTCCAAAATACGTCATAGAAAGTGATGCAACGATTGTTGCTCCACTTATTTTCGCCTGGATTTTGGGTTGGTAACAAGCAGTCTGGCCATTTTTTTATCACATTCCCGCAATAATCAGATTGGAAAAATCTTAACGGTTTAACAAAGGATACCAATGTTTTGGAATTTCCGGATCAACCGGTTCGGGAGCTGGTTCCATTGCAATTTCCGGAAATAATTTGGTTTTGAATCCTTCAAAATCCCTTGCCCACTCCTTGTGATGATACACACAAACCGGCAAACAAATGGAGCAGTATTTGTGCTTGGCAAAATAGGGAAAGCAGCGTCCCGTATCCACCATGTAACGATCATTTCCAAGATGATCCTTTCCGGCTTCAGGCGATCTGTGATCGGGTATGGCTTTGGCAGGGCAATAAATCCTGCAGGCTTTGCAGACATCGCAAAATGCAGCTATTCCTGCATCGATGGGATGATCTTTAACAAGCGGCATATCAGTGATTACACTGCCCAATCGAAATAATGGACCCATCTTGGGATGAATGATGGAGCCGTGTCGGCCCAATTCACCAAAACCGGCTTTGAGCGCAAGTGGAATGTGCAATACATCACTGTCACCTATCGGATGCTCTACGGCAGCCGGATATCCCAAACTGCGGATAAAATCAGCAAGTTGGATGACCACTTCGCCCAATGTAAAATAAACCCGAAGACATTCTATCGCAGATTCAGTCGAAGGGCTTTGTTGAAATGCTCTCCACAACATTCTTTGTCCTACCACCACAGCAAATTTTTCTGAAATGGTTCGTCCCTGATAAATGTCTGAAGGCTCTATCTCTGCAATTCCCACTTCATCTGCTCCCAGCGCAAATGCTTTGGATTTGACCAATTCAGAAAGTTCAATGGGATCGTTCACTGTTAGATTGGGAGTTTGCACCGGACCTGTAAATCTGGGATATTGTAATTCCCGGATTTCTTTCAAAATTTGATCCACTTCATCGATGTGAATTTGTCTGCCACCAATGGAAGAATACCATGCATCCCAGGCAAAGGGAGGAGGAGGATTGTTGGATTTCATCATATTGGCATCTTAGGGAGTATCATTCATTGAATTATTTTCAAACTGACCTTCTTCGATTTAAGCTCTTAAAGATAATTGAAATACAGGTTTTGAAATGAACTGATGATGGGATTTTATTTTTAAAAATTAAAATGACATTTTTGGATTAAAATCATGACAATGATTTCCAAAAAAGCCAACTGATCACCAGATCCAAGTACTACAGAAAATTCTCATTTGGAGGTTAAGACCAAAAGGCATAAAAAAAGCCCCTCCTGATCTGCATTGCTGCTTTTTCAAGAGAGGCCATCCCAAAAACCGATTTATCTCATCCGCAAGAATGCTCCTCCCATTTCTGAGAGGAGCGCCTTGCTTACTGATCGTTTCTTGTTTTAATTCCCGGTGTCCTTTCGATTACTCGATGATCACCATTCTTTTCGTTGCTGTGTGGTTGGCTGCATCCAACTGGTAGTACAATACGCCTGTTGCATTCAGATCGCCTTTGCTGATCTGGTAGCTGTTCAGACCTTTCTGGCCTTTCAGGTTGTACACTCTGACTACCTTACCGGTTACATCATATACGCTCAGAGTCACTGCGCCTGCTTCCGGTAAGCGGTAGCTTACGACAGTCTCTTTTGAGAATGGGTTTGGCTCGTTCTGATACAATTCGAAGATGCCGCTTTCAACAACTCCCTTCGTTGTACGTACGCCCATTCTCACTTCCTTGCTCTGATCCATTGCATCGTAGGCTGCTGCTTTGGTCACATCGCTGGTGATCGCAAACAAGCTGCTCACCTGTGCACTTCTCACTGCTTTGAATACAAGGGTAAACAATTCTCCATCTTTTCCAACGGTCTCTCCTTTGTTGGAGTTCCAGCTGGTGGTGATGATGCCTTCATTTACTCTCATCGTTCCAAAGTTTGCCTCTGTTACATTCAATGCTCCAGCCTCGATTCCTTCGAATACAAGTGCATTTCTGTCATACTTCAAGGTGAACTGGTATCCTGCGATCTGATTGAAGTCGCTTGATTTGAAGCCTATTCTGTAGCTTTCTCCTGCTACAAGACTCTTTTCGTCCACTTCGATGTTCAACACTCCGTTGGTACGGCTGCTCACTGCGCTCGCATTGCTTGCTCTGGCATCTCCTGTCACATCTCCCATCTTAATGGCTACAAATGGTGCTGCCACTTCTTCTGGTGATGTTGTCTGTGTGAAGCTCACATTTGCTACCCTTGGCGCATCGTATGGTGTCAGCGGGTTGTTGAATACATGCGTGCCAGGTACAAATGTCCAGGACTGTACTTTGCTGAACTCATTGATATTGCCAAGGATCAATTTGCGCAATTCAGAGATATCCGCTGTTGTGATGCTCTTGCTTGCATTTACGTCCGCTGCGATCAATTTGTATGGGCTGTTTATCGTCTGCTGACCCAAGATATGTTTCTGAATCGCTATGATATCCTGTGTAGTGATTCCATTGGCATGGTCGTCATTTCTTACAGGGCTTACCATATACGTTTTGCTCAGATCCAATTCTCTGAATGCGTATGGGCTTCCTACGGTCTGCTTCATCATGTTGCCGTTGTTGTACAAGCTCATGTCCACTGGGTTGGCTTCCTCACCGCCTGCTGTCTTAAGCTCTCCGGTAATTCTTCCTACTGATCCGGTGTTTGGACATATGTCCTGATTGTCTTGTACGATTACTACCGTCTTGCAGTAGTCACGGTTACCTTCCTCGTCTTCTACCCACATCTCAACTTCGATTCTCAATTCATCATTCGCTCCTGCATTCACAAAGTCATCGCAGCATACGGTGATGGATGTCGCGTTTACATCTCCATTGAAGTAGAACAACAGGTCTTCCTGTGCTGTACAGTTGTCAAAGCTTCCGTGATCAAGGTCTTTCGCCCAGATATCGATGCAGCCGCTGGCCGGCATCGGTACGGTGATGATTCCTGTCAAACAGTATGGTGTCGGTGCTTTGCAATCTTTGATTTCAAACAATGTCTCGCAGGTTCCTACATTGCCGCAGCCATCTTCTACAAACCAGTTGATTCTGTGGATACCGATTGGATAGGTGCCACTCGCATCAAACGGATTGCGTGGATTGTCTGCAAATGGGTTGTGGCTATACTCCACGGTATCTCCTGCATTGAACTGTCTTTCTGTAAGTGTTCCTACGCGGAAATCCCATCCTGCATGTACTCCTACTCTGTCATTGTATGCATCGATTTTGTATTCCCAGAACAACCAGTCTTCTGGTGTACAGTTGTCGGTGGCATCTGCGGTAAGGCTGATGTGACCCACACATACGCCTAAGGTCGGGTGGATGCTCGCTGGCTCACATGGGCCTACATTGCAGGTTACCACTGGCTTGTCCTGATCTCTTACTTTGATCACTTGCAATCTCTCCCATCTTCCGAATTCTGTGCTGATGAATGGATCGTACTGACACCAGTCGATGATGGTCCAGGTACGCAATACTTTCATACATGCATCCGGCTCTATGGTAAATACATCGTCATCGTACTCGATGGAGATCAATGCGCAATTGTCATCGGCATTGTTGATCACTTGTGGACGGCCCAATTGTGGATTGTCCGGACTCAGGTCTGCTCCACATCCGTTGATGGTCACTGGTGTCTGCGTACATACGCCGTTTGGCCAGATCACATCGCTAAAGCGTGGATCGTTGCAAGTCAGATCATCAATGTAGAATGGATCGCAGTCTACTACCCAGATCGTCTGGATGGCTGTTACGTTGATGTTGTTTGGTCCGGTTGCACTCACGATTCTCTGAATGATTCCCTGACCGCATTCTCTCAAGTCATTGACTGTGATGTTTGGATTCGCTCCACAGGAACTCAATACGTATCCGTCAAAGCCCCAGGTCAATTCATACTTGTTGTCCCAATGTGCTGTATCGAAATACTGCCAGTAGTACTCGCATGCCTGATTTGGTGCTGGTTTTGGTACCTGATTGCTCGGTACAAAACCTGGATATCCGGTATAGTCATTTCTTTCGCAGTATTTGTAGCACACCAAATCCTGGGTCACTACTTTCTTGCGATCGGTCAGATCAGTCACTACTCTACCAAAGGTAGCATCATTTGGATCTGTCAATTTTGCAATATCAAACCAGAACCAGCAGCTTACCACGATGTTTGGTGGTGCTACTACCGTCGGTACTGCTTTGTTCTGTACTTCTACCTCTACCATACAGTCGCTGAAGCGGCCGTGCAATGGTTGGGCAGTACTTGTCATTCTCACTGGAGTTACTGGACCTGGACCCGGGTCAACGTCAAATACCCTCAACACTACCATCACACGGGTACCTACATCCGCACAGCAGAAATAGCTGCAGTCGTCAAAGTACACCTGGTTTCCGGTCAATGTCAGGTTGTCGTCTCCGTTGATTCCGTTGCAGGCAACTGTGTTGTTAGAGTTCGAACCGTTGTTCGTGCCCAACAACTCTGCCATTCTGATCATCTTGAAGAATACATGTGGCTGACAGTTGTCATAGGATCCTTCATCCAGATCCTGTGCGCATATTCTGATCACGTTTTCGCCAGGGCTCTGATTGCCATTCAAGCTCACTGTAGTGGCTGTGCGGCATATCGGCTGTGGTGGTACGCGGTCTACTACGTTGATGACTACATGCTTTCTGGTGATGTTGCCACAGCAGTCTTCTGCCACGATCCATGCACTCTGAATTCCTTCCGGCATGCCAATAACTACGTATCCGCTTGTCTCGTTGCCAAGGATGGTTCCTCTTTCAACTTCAACGGTGTAGTGTATTTCATTTGAACAGTTGTCGATCAACCAGGCTGGTGGAACTTCCCAACGGCCGAAGCAGCTGTAGCTCTCCATATTTACTCTGGCTGAATCAGGATACAGTACCTGCGGACCTTCTGCATCCGCTACTTTGATCACCTGGCTGTGTCCGCCAACTAAGCTCGTACACCAGTCCATCACGGTCCATTTTCTCAACAATTTGTAACATCCTACAGGACCTGCATCACAAGTTGGACTTGTTCTCAGATCAAATACGATGTCTTCATACGTCACTGACAGGTTATGGCAGTTCGTGCCGCCCGGACGGCCTGTTCCTATCCACATAATATGTGTATCAGGACCCCAGCACAATGGGTTGTTTGGCTGCCACAAACGGTGTTGTGGATAATACACCGGATCCGGATTTGGATGGCCGAAGTATTTGCTGTTTACATCATCGATACAGTTCCATCCCAATACTCTTGGAATTCTTCTGTTTGGATAGATATCGAGTTGTTGCGGTCTGGCCAACCAGTATGCGCTGTCCAATATGTAACCATCCAAACATACCGGATTGTCCAGCATGTGAGGTACGATGTTCTTGTTTCTGTCTATTTTCTCATCGCAATTCAGCATTGGCTGATCGATGTTGTCCCAATTCGGAGGTGTTGTCACTGCCAACAAATCTCCAAGGGATACCAAAATATTTTGTACGCATACAGATCTGTTGCCATAAGAATCTTCTGCGGTCCAGGTACGTCTGATTGAATAAGCATATCCTACTGCGCAACTTCCTTTGGTGGTTACGTCTCTGTAGCTCAAGCTTACTCCACCGCAATTCTCATACACGGAAGGTATGCCCGTATTGGCTGGTGTTGGTTCGACATCACATGGTATCGTATCGTTTGGCGGACAGGTCAGTATCGGTGGAAGTTTATCTTCTACTGTCAACATTCCCCAACAGGTATTTCCGGTACGCGGATCGGTCACAGTCACCTGAAGTTGTCTTCCAATGTCCTGACGACCTACCTGAGATCCTGCAATGGTTGGTCTTCTGTCCACAATGGCTTTGGTAATCCAGTCTCTGACGACCACGTTGTAATTGTCATAACATCCATAAGGACCTCCTTCCAAGACCATGTCCGGATTGATGGTGGCCCAGCAGCTGTCGTCCAGACTGATCTGTACCAAATCATTGCATGCCAAGGCACGGGTTGGGTTAGAATATTCATTGACGCATACATCAAATATACATTCAATTCTGTTTCCTCCATCGTCTTCTGCACTATAACAAAGCTGAGTACATCCGATCGGGAAGAAACAACCCGGTCCGTAAGGAGCTCCACAATCCTGTGAAACTGGAACCATGTTGGATCCACCACCGAATGCATAACCGATTACACCAATCCAGTTAGAACCTCCAAATCCAAAAGAGCTGTTGATAAATGGAGCAGCAAACTCACCCCCTGTATAAGTGGCCCCATTCAAAGGAGTGGTGATCTGGGCATTACCCATTTGAGCGGGTTGGCAGCCGTTAAACAAAGAAGCGTTGGTTCCCGGAGTACCGGGCGCGTGAATATAGATACCGCGGGTCTCACCAGGCATTAATGTAACACAACCGGCTTTGAAAGAATCCACTCTAAAGAATGGAGCCACGCACAAATTGGTGGTGTCATAAACAACTCCAGTGATCAGATCAAAACTATCGATAATCGTGGTAAACTGAGCACCAAACTGTGGTGTGCGGGTAGCGCACAAAGTCCATGCAGCAGGTGTACCTTGAACCGGTGCGTGAGGGCCGGGAGCAGTACGATACCAAATTCTGTGAGGAACATTGGCAAATGCACGCTCTCCCAACAATTGAAGATTCAAAGGCATACCAGAAGTGTTGACCAGGTCAAACATCACACCCCAGCTGTTGGCACCACCTGTGATGGACCAATAGGAAGCCGGAGGCAAACATACGGTCGTGATGCTACGTGGTCCAAACATACCACCCATCACAGGACAATTGTCAATGGCCATAAATGGAGGGGCATCCCAGGAAACTTCACAAATTCCGGGACCTGCATTGAGGGTTACCAATCCTCCTTTTGGACAGGCTGGTACAAAAGTGGGTGGTTCTATATCTAATACAGTAACATTAAAAGAAGCGGACACGAATCCATTTACACCAGTAACTCTGGTAACACCAACCGGGAATAATGAACCCGATGGTGGAGTCACAGTAATTGGATTACAAGTACCTGTAAATGCAAAATTGTGAATCGCACCACAAAGACCAGGAGTGTTGTTTAAGGTAACATTTGCAGGGGGAATAATCGTGCAAGCAACTGGTAATTCAAAGCGAATGCATTGTCCGGCAGATACAACTCCTGCCATGTTAAAGCCCAACTGCAATAATGAAGTACCGGTAGGGCCAGCAATACCTATGGTGGCGCCGTTGCCCGTCAATCCATTAAGGTCCGCGTATCTGAATTCGATCGCGTTATTGGTTTCAAACAATACCACCTCAAAGACAATTGGATCACTGCCCCCAAAGAAAGGCTTGTTCCAATAAATGATGAAACGCCTGTTTGGCGCAACACCTCTCATTTCAGTAAATATTCCCGGAGCACCGTTCAGGTCATCCCAATAAGGGAAAATTCCGTTCATACCCACTGCCAGAGCAGTATTGGTAAAAGCAGCACCCGGACCGGTGGTAGGATTGAAAGTCATATTACCATTGGTAGAAATATTTGCGCTGGTCTGAGGGACACCGTAAAAAGAAAAATTAAAACCAGCGGGAAGAGCAATGGTGGTTACATTATCATCAAAAGTTGAATTGGGAACAAAAGTTCCGGAGGTTTGAATATCTTCAAATGCATTGGCACAGGGCAAACTGATGTATTGACTGTAAGATGCATTTGAAACCAGAATTGCCAGCATAAAGCCCAGCAACCTGAAAGTAAATTTTTGATTCATAAGAATTTGGATTAAATTAATTAAGATTAATGTCAGTTCGTGTTAGAGTTTGACCACATTGACCAGTGATTGGTATTCAGGAGTCCTGAGCACGTTATGGATGGTAGCATCCAGATTCACTGCATTGCCATTGCGCACCACCATCGATCCATAGTGATTTACATCAATGTTGCTGATCAAAACAGAATACGTGTCCATGTTCGGATCAGGACGGTTGGTCAATGCGTCCAGCAGTCGCTTGTAAAGTTGGGCAGTAATAAACTCCTGAGAGTTTTGACCATTTTGCTTGGCTTGCGGATAAAGCACATCAAAAGCAAGCTGAAGGTCCTGCGTGGCTTGGGCAACGGATTTCAAATTGGGTAATCCGTAAGTCGTTTGCGCATTCAAATCGGTAGTCGAGATAGAAACTACAGCAAACATGAAAACACAAAATCCCAGTCCTTTCTTAAATAGACTGGAAAGTGTCAAGTTTACATTTTTCATGAGATAAAGTTTTGGTATTTAATGATTTAATATATACAAAAGAATACAATAAAACAGCATTTGCACGTTTGCAAAAACTTTTCATAAACCAAAACTCTTTCTGGAATTCAATGCCCAAAATAGGTCAATATAACATTTAATATAAATGCGTATTGACCTAACTAACAACTATTTAAGTTGATAAATTGGGTAAAAATAAAGATAAACTAAATTGACCTGGTTGCTTCGTCAGGAGAAATTCAGTTTTGAGTTTGGTTTATTTCAATATAGATGTACTTATCCACCTATACATTTGGCAAAGGTAAAGCTTCTTCCCAATGTGGTTATAATATTAAATGAGTAATTTTCACATTACAATAAAATTATATCTAATGGAGACTTATAAAATCCGGTCAGATTTCGGCAATCAGTGCGTATGAACCATTTTTGATTTGTCCCAGGCAAAACTCTTTGGGCTTATTTGGCTGGCTTGAGAATTGTTTTCATGTATCAAATAAGTACCATTTAAATCCAATCCGGAAATGGAACTTTTCTTACCAGAGGCTGGCCAATAAACGACCAATGAGTCAATCTTCTGCGCGTCGGAAAGCCCAAAATGAACCAGATAAGGACTGGTTCCAAAGCTAGCTCCCGTATCCATTTGTCGATGTATTTTCCAGGAGCGTGTCTCATTGGAAACATAAGCAGTCAACCTGGCGTGGGCTCCATAAAAATTGGTTTTATCTCCCCTCAGACGGATGCTGAGAAACTTTCTGCTAAACCCAGGATTCTCAAAAAAGGAACTAAAAAAACAATCCCCGGTAAACGCGCCTCCCATCTCTGCAAAAATATCCAAATCACCATCATGGTCAAAATCTGCAAAAGAAATGGCATGCCCTTTTTGTAAATGGGCAAATCCTCCTGAATAAGAAATCTCTTCCCATTTCTCACCATTTACATTCCGAAACATTTTATTGGGAATTAAGCTCTCGAGACTTGGCTCACCGGTACCAAGGTACATGTCTTCAAAGCCATCATTGTCCAGATCTCCCTTGTTGGATCCCATGACGAAAAGAGGTTGATTCAATCCCGATGATTCGGAAACATCCAAAAATTGAAGATTACCCTGATTGAGATACAATCTGGATATTTCTGTCATGAATTTTTGACCTCTTGCATACAATACGATATCTTCTGTATATTTATTTGCCCTTGAAAAAGCGAAGGTGCCGCAAAAAATATCCAATTGTCCATCGTTGTTAAAATCAAACATCCAGGTGGGAAAACTTTCTTTTGGTAAGGCGATTCGCTCATCGCGAATCGTTTGGAAGCGGATCTTTGTCGGAAAAGAGGCATTCAAGAACAAGAGATTATTTCCTCCCATGACCGACAAATACAAGTCTGTTAATCCATCGTTGTTGACGTCTCCACAGGAGACTCCTTTTACAAAAAGTGCCATTTTCTCTAAGCCTGAACCTTCAGTGACATCCTGAAAATGACCCTTTCCATCATTTTTAAACAATTCCAATGGAAGATCTCCATTGACTGCTTCGTTGCCGATGAATAAATCCAAAAATCCATCATTGTTGAAATCTGAAAAAACTGCAGCCTGTGTGGACCGCAATTTATAGAGACCCGTCTTGCGGGTCACGTCTTCAAACACACCATCTTCTCTATTGCGCAACAGCGAAAGTGGAAATCGATAATTCTTCACCCAGGCACCTCTGAGAACAAGAAGGTCCATTCTACCATCGTTGTCATAATCGGCCTGGATAATATTCAACCCACCCATCAATCCCTTAAGTCCTGATTTTTCTGTCCAGTCTGAAAATTGTCCATTACCATCGTTGTGCAAATACCGCAATGATTCCCGAATGCTATAGCCACTGGTCACAATATCCAATAAGCCGTCACCATCAAAATCTTCGACCGCTGATCCGCCGGAGGTTTGGTTGACTCCGGTACCATTGTACATGGATATGTTTTCAAATTTTGGAAAATTGGTGCGATCTTTAAAATGTTCAGGATCGATTCTGAATTTTGAAGGTACCGCTTCAGGAAAACTATCCAGAGTCATCGCAGCAATATTCAATAACCACACAGAGACCAAATCTTCAGGATGTTTTTTCAATATTTGAAGCAACAATTGCATTCCCTTGGATGAACCCGTCCTGTTCTGGTGGATACCACTTCCTGTGATGGGCACAATGCATGATTCAGGACCATGATTGTCCTGACAGTTTTTCTGTTCTCCCAAACGGATGTATGATATGGCCAATAATTTGAATAGAAAGTTTTCTGTATCATCATCCAACTTGACTTTGTTGATGATATTTTCCAATATCTGAATGGCCAATTCGGTTTGTCCACTGTATAAAAGTTCGCGAACCAAAACGGCCTCCATGTTGGGATTATTGGGATTGGTTTTTATATATTCAAGCATATACTCTGCATTTGCCTTGTTGTCAAATGCAAAGCTCATTGGCTGAATGGATCGCACCAAACTATCCAGGGTTTTAATCATTGGAGAATTGACAGCCTTTCCTGACTTCACCACATCCGCAGTATTCTTACAAGAATTAAACCCTAAAATTGTAATCCATAACAGATACAAAATTTGTTTCATCGGTCTTTTATATTTTTTGGACAAATAACTGAACCTTGGCATTGTTGGAGGAAACCAAAAATCCAATGTTCTGCTTTAATCTGATTAGTTTGATGTCTCTGATATTTCCTCTCAATCCCTTTTCGGTCAGTGGAAAATTATAATAATGACATTGATGTGCCGGATCTAATTTTACCATACCGCCAATTCCCGCATCCGCTCGTGTGGTTTCAATTTCGCTATCCATAAAATTACCAGCAAATAAAATTTCTTCCAATCCGTCCTGATCCCAATCCATTGCCAATAGGGAGGTCGTTGCAGACATTTGAGCTTGTGGTGGCAAATGAACCATTTTGAAGTCTCTTCCGGTATTAAAAAAAATAACCGACCCAAATATTTTTGCATTCAAGTGAAGTCCGGATGATTTTCCCTCTGACAATATATCATCCAGAGATGCTTCAGAGAACAACCGGTAGGTAGGGAATTTTTCTTTAATGAAGGGCAGCTGTTCCGATGCACACTGTCTTCCGCGGACGGGCACCAATTTGTTTTCATTGTGCTTGGCCAACAAAATGTCATAAGTTCCGTTCTGATCAAAATCGTCGCAGAAAACTTCCAATGGATGATCTTTGTCCGGTTGAAACTTATAGTTTTGGCCCATATTCCCGGCAACCAAATCGATGTTTCCGTCCCGATCCAAATCAGAGGCAGAAAGCGATTGCCACCAACCTTCTGTATTCTGCAATCCCGGGAATTGGGAAGAAATGTCTTCCATCTTATCATTCTTCCATTTATAAATGGTGACAGGCATCCATTCGCCCACCAGAATCAGTTCTTGTTTTTGATCTTTATCGATATCTGCACAAACAGCCGCTGTGATCATTCCGGGATTTAAATTTGGCAATGCTTTACTGAGGTCGGTAAATTGAGCCTTGCCATCATTTCTCAACAAATAAGACCTTGGTGCAAATGGATATTGATTTGGCTTGCTTCGTCCTCCCCTGAAAATATCCAAATCTCCATCTCCGTCAAAATCGAAAATGGCAATATCTGATCCGGATGAAGCAATGGCTGGTAAATGCTTGTTTGCTTTTACAAAATTGCCTCTGCCATCATTCAGATACAATCTGTCCTGATAGCTTGCACCTTCTTCCAGATCATTTCCACCGGACACCACATATAAGTCGAGATCTCCATCACCATCAGCATCAAAAAAAGCAGAACCTACATCTTCAAATTTTGCGTCCTGCCAAATAAATTTTTGTTGGCTTACGAAGAATTTACCCTCCCCGTTTTGAAAATAAACCTGGGCCTTCTGGTTGCGTGCGGCACCTACAAAGAAATCTTCCAATCCGTCCTTGTTGATATCTGCTATGGCAAGACATGGACCCAATCTACTCAATCTATGGGGTAGCAGAATTTGCTTCTGATAATCATTGAATAAATTTTCTTGATGGATAAAAGGAGGGCTGATCAATTGATCGGTTTGATCCGTGAAAAGACTTTTGGTGGTTACCCTACTTTGGCTTGAGATTGCATCTGAATATTTTGCAATAAACAATTGACCGATCGCTGGCTTGTGATAAACTGCTTTTTTGCCATCCTGCCATATCACTTCGACGGAATCCACAGAGTTTCTTTTTCCCAATCCAAAGAATAAATCAGACTGTGAGCTAGACAAGTATCCTCTAGATACGCGAAGCCTTGCGGTCTGTTTTGTTGTATCTGTATAAACATGACAAGTCGTACCAATCCCCATGAGGTTTGATGCGCTTCCGATCAATCGGACCTGGAAACTCCGATTGGTGTTTTGGTTGTTCCGATAGATGAAGGCCTCCTCATCTATATTACTGATCACCAAATCGAGATCACCATCTCCATCCAAATCCGCAACAGCAGCACCATTGGAATAACTGGGTTCAGAGATTCCCCATTCAGTCATTTTTTTATCAAAATTAAAATGGCCCTTATTTTGAAAAACAAAATTGGCCAATTTTACAGCTGGATAAAATTCATAAAGATTTTGGGGCCCGTCGAGACGAATCGCATCACCACCAGATCTTTTAGTTAAGTTCTTTACTTTTTCTTCTCCATCCCGATCGTAAACATCCATTCTGAAACCATTGCTTACGAATATATCTTTAAGGCCATCCAAATCGAAATCAGAAATGAGGGCGGCCCAGGACCAATCGGTTTTGTCCACACCAATCATTTGTGATATGTCACCAAACGCTCCATTGCCATAATTATACTGCAAGGTGTTGTGCATGTATTGTCGATGAAATCCAAAATAATCCAAACTATCCATAAATGGAATATCCATAACAGGCATCGAAGTTTTGCTTCTTTTATAATCGGCAGGACGCATTTCAGCAACAAACAGCTCTTCATGTCCATCGTTGTCAATATCACCCCAATCCGCACCCATGCTGTAAAAAGAAACATGTGGAAAATACTCTTTAACGGACTCCTTGAATGTACCATCTTTTTGATTGATGTACAAGTAATCGTTTTCAATAAAATCATTGCTGACAAAAATATCATCGTATCCATCCCCGTTGACATCTGCATTCATCACAGCAAGACCGTATGAATAACAGGGAAATATTCCTGAAAATGCAGTCACGTTGGTAAATTTCTGATTGCCATCATTGCGATACAACTGGTGGGTCACCAATCGCAAATCGTCCGAATAGGTCTGATTCTTAAATTTAACGATATCCTGAATCCCGATCAACCATCTGTCTGGTCTGTTGGCAACAAATAAATCCAGATCGTTGTCATTGTCCATATCAAAAAAAAGAGCTGTCATCGAATATCCTGGATCCGCTATCCCATACTTTTCTGCTTCTTCCTTGAAGCTGAGATTCTTTTGGTTGATAAATAACAAATTCTTGTTGTTACCCCCTTTTTCGGTATAGGCAGCCTGGCAAACATAAATATCCGGATAACCATCATTGTTGATGTCAACAATGCTCACTCCTGTATGCCAACCTTTATAGGGCAATATTCCAGCAGAACTGGTGATGTCCTCAAACTGAAAATTACCTTTGTTAATATAAATTCTATCGTGAACCTGATTGCCGGTAAAATATAAATCCTGTAATCCATCCTGATTAAAATCAGCAACGGCAACACCTCCTCCGTTGAAAATATAATTAAAGTTGAGAATGTATTCCTGATTCGTTTGGGTAATTTTGTTGTTAAAAATCACACCTGTTTCAGAAGGCTTTAATAGCGAAAATAGTTTTGCAGATTTCTCATTCTGATTAGGCAAATCCTTCTGATCGGAACATTGAATAAACAAGCTACTTCCAATTAATACAAAATAATAAGCTATATCAAGTCTCATGTTTAAATAGTATGATTTAATGGACGGATCTTTCTGCTCTAATTTTTAATATCATACACCCTGAGTTGATCATCGTTGGAGGAAACCAATAATTTTTTACCGGATGCAGTTTGAATCAGCTTTATATCCTTGACATCGTAGGGTAGAAACAATCCAGACTGCAGCACACTTAATGCAGAATATCCCTGCGTTTTGTTTAAAATCAGGTTGCCCACGCCTGCATCTGCTCTGGTCGTTTCTATTTCCGGATGAAAATAATTACCCGCCAGTAAAATGTCCTTTTTACCATCCTTGTCAAAATCATTTACCAGGATAGATTGTGTGGTGCTGATCTGCGCCTGGATGGGAAGAGCATGGATTTTAAATCCCTTACCTTCATTGATAAATACGCAGGTTCTGAATTCTTTGGCCTCCAATTTTATTCCACTTTGAAGACCTTCCCCATAAATTTTTTCGAGATCGGCCTCTGCAAAATCATTGTAATTTGGAAATTTGTTGTTAATAAACGGCATCTGTTCCTGACTGCATTGCTTTCCCCTTACAGGAACTTTGATGTCTCCATTGTATTTTGCCAAAACGATGTCGTAAGTACCCGTACTGTCAAAATCATTGCAATATACCTGGAATGGCTTTTCAGGGGTCGCGTGAAACTTATAATTCAATCCAAGATTAGCACCAATCAGATCCATATCTCCATCGCCATCCAGGTCTTCGGCCACGAGACCATTCCACCAACCCTCTGTATTGTTAAAACCAAGGCTTGTCTGATCCATTTTGGAGAATTTTCCATTTTCAAATCGATAAGCCTGAATAGGCATCCATTCTCCGGCGATGATCAATTCTGAGCTTTTGTCTCCATCAATGTCCGCCCATGTTGCTGCTGTCACCATACCAGGCTTCAGTAATTCGGTTGCCATTTGTTCTGTAACATCGCTAAAAACAGCTTTGCCCTGATTTTGCATCAGATAGGATCTTGGTGGGAATGGATACTGATCAGGAACCAATCTACCTCCCCTGAAGATATCCAAATCACCGTCACCATCAAAATCGTGGACAGCGACAACAAATCCCGATGAACTAATTTTTGGTAGTGTGGAAGATTTGGTGAAGTTTCCTTTTCCATCATTCAAATACAATCGATCCTGGTATCCTGGACCTTCTTCAACTTCAGATCCACCGGACACCACGTACAAATCCTGATCTCCATCAGCATCTGCATCAAAAAAAAGTGCACCCAGGTCTTCGAATATTCTATCATTTTCAAGGCTTTTCTGTGCAAGCTGAGTAAAACTTGCATTCTGTGACTGGATATAGATCGCACCGCTTTGCTGACGAGCTCCTCCGATAAAAAAATCTTCCAATCCATCACCGTTGATATCGGCAACTGCGATTTTTGGTCCAATCCTGCTCAAGCGATGGGGCAAGAGGATTTGTTTGCGGTAATCATCGAAAACATTTTCCTGATGTTTGAAAGAGGGTTTGAGTGGATCCGATGAAAACGAAAAAAATACTTCCTTTTTTTCTTCCAATTCGTTGGTTGGATCTTTGGCATTGTTGTAATCAATGGTAATCAGTTTTCCCGTCTTTTGATCTTTAATTTCCTCCACTTTACCATCAGGCCATGTAATTTTAATCAGGTCTATTTTCTTGTGATCAGCTGTGCCAAAATGGATCACAGGTTCACAGGCTGAAAGATATCCTCTGGAGGTACGCATCTCTGCATATTGCATTTGATCGCCTACCATGATCTTTACCTTGACGCCTATCCCTTGTGGGTTCTTTTCTGGTCCCTTGCATTGAATTCTCAAATAACCCATTCCTGAACCGCTGTTTTTAAAAACAAAAGCCGGCTCATCCATATTGTTGACCACCAGATCAAGATTGCCATCATTGTCAAGATCTCCAATTGCAGCACCATGGGATTGACTCGGGTGGTTGAGCCCCCATTCCTTCATCGCTTTTGTAAAAGTCAGATCTCCATTGTTTTTAAAAGCGTAATTGACCGCTTTAAACGAAGGTAGATTGCGCATAATTTCCTCCGTGGATTTATTCTGGTTGTTGTACTTTAGATCATTCATTAATCCTGCATATGCATCTCTGTTATACAGGTCTCTTTTGATGCCATTCGCGACATACAAATCCCGAAAGCCATCGTTGTCCAGGTCACAAATCAAAGACGCCCACGACCAATCGGTGCGATCCACCCCTGCCAATTGGGAAATGTCAGAAAAGTGTCCGTTGCCATGGTTGAGCTGAAGACTATTGTGCATGTATTGTCGATGCATACCAACTGCATCCATCGTATCAAACAGCAAAGGGCTCATCACCGGCATGGAAGTTTTTGATCGCTTGTAATCTTCTGGTCGCATTTCTACGGTGAAAATATCCTCCCAACCATCGTTGTTGATGTCTCCAAAATCTGTTCCCATGGAGTAATAGGGCACATGACCCGTTACTTCCTTGATCATTTCTTTGAATGTACCGTTACCCTGATTTTGATAATAGTAATCGTTCTCCACAAAGTCATTGGCCACATAAATGTCCTGATCGCCATCCTGATCGAGATCTCCTGTTGTCACACTGAGTCCATAGGCAAAGTTTCTGGTGATACCGGCTTCTTCTGTCACCATGGTGAAGGTATTGTCTCCATTGTTTCGGTAAAGATTATCCCTGCTTAAAATGCTGTTGACCTCTTTGCCTTCCATCACATCTTGAACATTGAGGTAATATTTCTCAGGGCGGTTGGTCACATACAAATCCAGATCGTTGTCATTGTCATAATCAAAAAAACAAGCAGCAATTGAAAATCCAATGTCTGCAATGCCGTATCTGGAAGCCAGCTCTGTAAATGTATTGTCACCGTTGTTGATATACAATAGATTGGCATTGTTTTCCGGATCATTCTTGAATCCGCCGCGGCAAACATAGATGTCGAGGAATCCATCGGCATTGACATCAGCCATGGCCACCCCGCTGCGCCAACCGCTCAAGTTGGCAATTCCGGAAGACTCAGAGATGTCTTCGAATTTAAAATTTCCTTTGTTGAGGTACAATTTGTCTTTGGCCCGATTGGCTGTAAAATAAATGTCCTGTAATCCGTCGTTATTAATATCACCAATGGCTACGCCTGCTCCATTGTACAAGTAGTTAAAATTAAAAATGTGTTCATCCGGTTTTTCAATAATCTTGTTTGAAAATTTGATACCGGACTTTTCAGGATCGATCAGTTGAAAAAGCGGATCCTGGTTTTTTCCTCCTTTCTCAGTGCATTGAAACAATATTAAGCTGGAAGCAATAAGTAAAAAATTATAACGAATGGTCTGCATGTTCATTTATTTTTCTTTGAGGAGAATTTTTAAGGGGCCATTGTTGGATGTTGCAATTAATCCCAGTTTCTGACCTATTTTAATTTCTTTCATATCTTTAACATCCGTCTTGAGGAAAACACCGCTCTGCTGAATGGACAAGGGTGCAAATTGATGGTCCCTTGACAACAAAACCAAACCTGCAGAAGCATCCGCAGGAGTAGTCTCCACTTCAGTCTTAAAAAGATTTCCACACAAGACCAGATCTTTCGAACTGTCGCCGTCAAGATCACCGGAGAAAATGCCGTGTACGGCTGAAAATTGCGTCTCAACGGGAAGGATTGTTTTCTCAAATGTTCCACCCCGATTCCATAAAACAAGGCTTCTAAATTCCTTTGCTTGCAAATGCAGGGCTTTTTCCAATCCTTCTCCATAAATATCTTTCAAATTTGCATTAGCAAACTGGCTGTAGCTTGGAAATTTTGTTTTAATGAATGGCATTTGCTCCTGACTGCATTGCTTACCCCTGACAGGCATCTCAAAATCACCCACATATTTTGCAAGTACAATATCGTAGGTTTTATTCTGGTCAAAATCATTTGCATAAATTGAAAAAGGTTTTTCAGGAGAGGCATGAAACTTAAAATTTTCTCCGATGTTGCCACACACCAAATCTGATTTTCCATCCTTGTTAAGGTCGGTCAAATGCAAGCTCCACCACCAGCCTTCTGTATCTTGTAAACCGTACTTGGCTTGATCTGCTTTTGTCAAAGTCTGACCATTGTTTTCCCATACCTGGATGCTCATCCACTCTCCTGCTACCACAAGATCTGTTTTCTGGTCAGAGTTGACATCCAATGCCACTGCAGAGGTAATCATTCCACTGTATCTGAGGTCACCAAGTATGGATTTGGACTGATCTGAAAATATTCCATTTCCTTCATTTCGAAAAAAATAAGACTCAGGAGCGGAAGGATATTTCAAATGCACCAATCTGCCGGGCCTGAACAGATCCATATCTCCATCATTTTCGTAATCCATCAAAACCACAGCTGATCCACTGGATCTCGTGGCGGGAATATTTTTCAGCGCTTTTTTAAATTGTCCCTTGCCATCATTCAGATAAAGTCTATCCTGATAGAAAATGCCTTCTGCTGCTTCGCTGCCACCGGAAACCACGTACAAATCCAAATCATTGTCACCATCTGCATCGAATAAAACGGAGCCCATATCTTCAAAAGCTTTATCCGTGTCAAATGCTTTTTGGTGGGATTTTTGAAAGCGGTTTGAATTGTTTTGCAGATACAAAGCCCCCGCTTGATTTTTTGCACCCCCTACATAAAAATCTTCCAATCCATCTCCATTTACATCTCCTACGGAGACAAACGGACCCAGTTGACTCGTTCTATACGGTAATAAAATCTGCACATCAAAATCTCCGTAAGAATTCTCCTTGTGTTGAAACAAAGGATCCAGAATGTTTTCTGTTACATCAGAAAACATGGGTTTATCGGAATTAAATCTGTCAGAAAAAGGCTTGCTTGAATGGCTATAATCAAAAACTATTTTAGATCCTTTTTTGATCTGTGTGATGGTTTCAGTATTTCCATCTGCCCAGGTAATGGTCACACTATCTGCCAACTTATTGTCCCCCATTCCAAAATGAACCACGGGTTCGCTGCATGACAAATACCCTCTTTGAATTCTCATTTCAGCGGCAGTGGAAATGGATTTTGAAATCATCGAAATGCGGGCACCTATTCCAAGCGGATTTCCGGGAGGTCCTTTGCAGCTGATTCTTATTTGTTGGTCTGGTTGAGGATTTTCATTTCTGTAAATAAAAGCCAGCTGCTCCAGATTGTTGACGACCAAATCCAAATCACCGTCGTTGTCAAGATCAGCAGTTGCAGCGCCATTGGAAAAAGAGGCTTTGTCAAATCCCCATTCATTCATTGCTTTTTGAAAGCGGAGATTTCCTTCATTCCGAAACATATAATTGACAATATTCACCGAAGGAAAAAGAGCAAACAATTCATCCACTGAATTAAATCTGTGGTTGTTTTTAACCAGCGAATCGATCATTGCATCTCCATCGCGATCATTCATATCGCGCTTGTATCCATTGGTCACATAAATATCCCTCAAACCATCGTGGTCAAAATCGGCCATGATGGGTGCCCAGGACCAATCTGTTTTGTCGAGTCCGGAGAGCTGAGAGATTTCTGAAAAATAGCCAGAACCCCGATTCAAAAACATGGCATTGTGCATAAACTGAACATGAATATCCATCATGGCCATGGTGTCGTATACGGGAGGATTCATCGCCGGCATGGAAGTCTTGCTTCTTATATAATCTTCCGGTCTCATTTCCAAAACAAAGAGATCTTCCAATCCATCATTGTTGATGTCGGCCATATCAGCACCCATGGACAGCAGGGTCGTATGATTGGCAAACTCTTTTATTTTTTCTTTGAAAGTGCCGTTTTTTTGATTCTCATAATAAAAATCCGGCCATCTGAAATCATTGCAAACATAGAGATCCTGCCAACCATCCTGATTAAAATCACCGGCAATTACACTAAGTCCATATCCATAGGTTGAACTTATACCGGCCGCAGCAGTCACTTCTGAAAATTTACCATTTCCATCGTTGCGATACAATCTGTGATGGCAGGCATGAATGTTTAGTTTCTTTTCATCTTCAAGCTGCTTGAAAGAATTGTAAAATCTCTCTGGACGATTCGTCACATACAAATCCAGATCATGGTCATTGTCCATGTCAAAGAAAACGGAAGAGATCGAATATCCGGGATCATCGATTCCGTATTCGGCCGCGCTCTCCAGAAAACTCAGATCTCCCTGATTGATAAAAAGTAAATTGGTATTTTCCGATGCAGCCCGGTTGTGATCGCCCCTGCAAATATAGATATCCAAGAGACCATCACCATTGATATCCACGATGCTGATCCCATTTTTCCAACCTTTGAATTTTGCAATACCTGCGTTGACTGAAATGTCTTCAAACTTCATGGCCCCTTTGTTCAGGTATAGTTTATCCGGCACTTGATTGCCTGTAAAATAGAGATCGACCAGACCGTCGTTGTTAAAATCCGCGGTGGCAACTCCTCCTCCATTAAACATATAAGCAGAATAGTATATATTTTCCTCCAGTGTTTCAGTGATCGGGTTGGTAAACCTGACTCCGGTGTGGGCAGGATCCATCAGAGTAAATCCCATACTTTTGGAGGATTTTTTATCATTTTGTCCACAGGAAAAAAAGACTGCAATCAAAAGAAAAAAAGTCCAATTGGATATTGAAAAAGGCATAGCTTTCTTATTGGGCTGCAAAGATATGGAATTAATTCAATCAGCCCGGCAATTGGCTGGTAGCAGAACGCAGAGCAATCTGAAAAAAAAATAGAATAAAAATAAATCGGGGAGCTTGTTTAAAATACTTTTACATTTACAGGGCGAATTTCAGATAAACCACTCATCTCAAGCCGGGACCTTATATCCTGAAATCTGAGTAAGATATTTTATTTTTTAATATAAATACTACTTAGTATGAAACGTTTATCAAATTCCGTGGCAGCAATGCTGATTTTTTGCTGCTTGCTCCTCCCCTCCCAATCGACTTTTGGCCAATGTATCAGCGCACCGACCCAGGTGTGTTTGGAGGATTGTGCAGATGTCTTATACATTGGGCCCAATTCTCCAACTGCGAGTTATGATTGGTCTATCAGCTGTGGGACCATCAGCAATCCGCACGATCAAAATCCCCACATCGCCTGCTTTAATGCTCCGGGTATTTGCACCATCCAGTTGATTACCATTGAAAGAGGCTTTCCTCCCGATACCTGTATTCACCTGGTGGATGTTCTGGCCAAACCTACCGTCAAATTTTATCCGGATGATAGCATATGTGAAGGGGATTGTGCCGACCTGACGCTCGAATTTACCGGCACAGCTCCATTCACTTTCTCGATCAGAGACAACTTAGGTTTAAATACCTACATGACCAACAACCACATCTTTCCTCTGAGGGTATGTCCCGGCAGATCCAACCTATATGAGGTGGTGCGGATAGCGGATCGATACTGTGTAGAAGCGAATCCAAAATCTGCTGTCAATGTCACTGTATTTCCGCCTTTTCAGGCAGCAATCTTGAGACATGGGGATACCCTTTGTGCTTTTCCCGCGGGATTGGATTATACCTGGTTGGGTTGCGGTACTCCCACCCTGTACTCCAAGCAGCAATGTTTTGTTCCTCCGGCTCCTGGTTGTTATATGTTGATTGTTGACAATGGCATCTGTAAGGACACTGTCTTTTACAACTTTGTTTGCACTTTAAGCTGTTCATTTTCTGGTCCAGACACCATTACGGTGGGAGATACAGCCATGTTTCACTATACGGGGAATGGTTCCATACGATCGATATTTACCTGGATTATTGAGCGGGGAGCCGGGCCCAACCTGAGAGATACTTTAAGAGGAGACAGCATCAAAGTCAAATACGATCGACCGGGTTGTTACACGGTCAGACTCATCGTCAGAGATGGTCCCTGTGAAGAAAGCTGTACCAGAACCATCTGTATTGTATCAAGACCTTGCGCATGCACAAATTACAATACCAACTCCGTTAGACCTTCTTCAAAAAATGGAAACAATTGTTGTTTTGAGGTCCATGGAAAAATCCAATCTTATGAATGCTACCAATCCATGCAGCTGATCCTAAACGCTGGAAGTTTTTACAACATCCAATCAAATACCGGGCAGGGTTGGTCTCACCGAACAGCCGGAAACAATAGTTTTTATTTTACACACAGCAGTGGTTATCTACCCACGGGTGATTTCAATTCAGGAAGTTTTTGTGTGCAAGGAGCGGACGAATATACCATCACCGTTTATTATTTCTCGACCAAAAATGGCCGCACCGATACTTGCGCTTATTACTATGCATTTGATTGCAGGGTCAAACCACCACAACCCAACTGCGATGGATTGGTCACTTTTATTGAAAAGCAGCATACGCTGCCTCAATTCTGTTGTTACAACATCCAAACCAACAATCCATTTCCAAATACTTATACCAGAATAGAAGCATTTCTAAGCAATGGTCAGTTTACTTCCGTAACTGCAAACACAGGAAATGGCTTTAATCTGGTCAATCAAACTCTAAACCATTTTACCATTTCTCACAATTCCGGTTTTATTCCAACTGGGGCGATCACTCCTGCATCCTTTTGTGTGAATGCATTGGCCAATCCGATGCAACTCATCGTGAGATATTATTACACCATTCCTCCATCCACAAGAGATTCCTGCAATTTTCAGTTTACTTTTGACTGTCCCTTTGGCCCGGCTCCACCAGATGATTGCTGTGACTCATTAAAATCGGTCAGTCTTGTGAGCATTGGTAATCCGTCTGCTTGTTGTTTTGATTTATTTGCCAATAGTACCAAAGCCAAGTGTTTTTCAAAAATATGTTTAAATACCAACAGCGGCAATTTTTCCAATATACAGGCCAACTCTGGCTGGATCGCACAGTCTTCGGGACCAAATGGAATTTGTTTTGTTCCAACCGGTCAGTTTGTTCCATCCGGCAACATCAATCCCGGTAACTTTTGTGTGACAGGTGCAAACAATCCATTTACAGTTACTGTGGATTTTTATGACAATGCAAATGCTGTATTGCCCAAATGCAAAAAAAGCTTTATCAGGGACTGTCCAAGTCCACCTCCACCATGCAATTGTGATTCGCTTCAGGTAGCCATCAATTCAATTTCTCAAACTGGCGGCATGTGCTGTTACAATGTCAATTATTTTTTGGCGTCCAACCAAAACAAATGTTTTACAGGTATCAAAGTAAGTACCAGCAGCGGTACATTCAGCAACATAACATGTCCTCCGGGATTCCAAAATAGCCTGGTCAACAGCCAAACTTTCAATGTAGTGCACAGTTCCGGACATTTGCCGACCGGATCCAATACTCCCGCTTCATTTTGTGTGAATGGCTCGACATCATACACCATTAAAACAGTCTTCTTTTTTGGATCCGGACCTACCAGAGACAGCTGTGTGATCAGTCAGGCATTTACATGTCCACCTCCGCAGAATAGCTGCAACTGTGATTCTTTGAACAACAATATTGTCTCCACTTCACAATCATCAGGACAATGTTGCTATGACATTGTTTCGACCATTCCTCAAGGAAATTGTTTCACATCCATGCAAGTCAGTACCAGTGCCGGCACTTTTAACGGCATCATGACCGCTGCCGGATTTAATCATTCAGGAGGAAATCAACAATTTACAGTGAGTCACAGCTCTGGAAATCTTCCAATGGGTATTTACACCCCGGTTTCATTTTGTGTCAGTGGGGCAAGTCTTTATACGATTACAGTGAAATATTTTTACAGCCATGCCGGTAAAATAGACAGCTGTTTGTTCACAAAAACTTTTGATTGTCCACCGGCTCCAACTTGTAGTTGTGATTCTTTGCAACACGATTTGCTTCCGATCAGTCAGAATCCAGGATACTGTTGTTATGTATTGAGTTCTACCATTCCTCAATCTGGTTGTTTTAGTGCCATCGGTGTGTCCGTCAACTCCGGAACTTTTATTCAAATATCTCCGGTAGCAGGATGGATGGTATCCGGAGGTAATCAGCATTTTGAACTGACGCATCAATCTGGTCTCATTCCGGCGGGCGTTTATCTTCCGGCCTCCTTTTGTGTAAGCGGAGCGGTTGCTTATACAATAACCGTCAAATATTATTATCAGAACGGAACTCAAACAGACAGCTGTGAATACAGCCACAGCTTTGATTGTCCACCTTCACCCAAGCCTTGTTCCTGCGATTCATTGCTATGTAGTGTAATGCCGGTATCTGCTGCAACCGGAATTTGTTGTTATGATTTGCTGCATGATTTGCCACAGACCCAGTGTTTCACATCTGCATTGATCAGTACCAGCCAAGGTAGTTTCACGAATGTAATGGCGGCCGCGGGATACCAAACAAACACCGGCAATCAAACCATCGCTCTGACCCATCAATCCGGATTTCTTCCTTCTGGCCCTACTGCACCCTTGTCCTATTGCGTGGTTGGTGCCAGCAATTACACCATTTCGGTCATGTATTTTTATTCACAAGGAGGAGTCACAGATACTTGTTTCTTTGATTTTCAATTTGATTGTCCGCAAGCACCACAAGATAGTTCTTGTTTGAGTTCTCCATGCGATACTTCTTTGCGCAGCTGGCAAACAGCCGGGACGGTCAATCTGGTTTATGATCTGGTCGTTTTTGAATGTCAGTTGATAGCTGCTGGAGATTTCAACCAAATCAACAACGTACCGGCCAACAACATCGCCGCCTGGAACGGAAATCAATGGACAGCTCTTGGATCAGGAACTTCCGGACCGATTCGTGCTCTTGCAGTTCATAATGGAAAATTGTATGCCGGAGGAAGTTTTCTTTCTGCGGGTGGCAATCCAAATTCCAACCATATCGCAGAATGGGATGGAAGCAATTGGAGCAATCTCGATGATGGGCTTACTTCCAGTACTGTTCCTGCCACTGTTGGCGCATTGCTAAGCACCCCGGCTGGTTTGGTGGTAGCGGGTGTTTTTGATATGGCCGGAGCAACATCCAATCTCTCTACTCAGCATATTGCCTTGTGGGATGGTTCTGCATGGACTCAGAATTTCAATTCCAATTTTAATGGCCACATTAATTCATTGTATCAAAGTGGCAATGAGCTGTACGCGGGAGGATTTTTCAGTGTTCCTCACAACAGTATCTCAAGATGGGATGGTACCAGTTGGAATGCATTGGCAGGTGGTGTTAATACAAACATATTATTTCCCACAGTTGGGGTGAAAACCATTTTGAATTACAATGGAGCAATGAGAGTAGGAGGATCATTCTCGGATGCGGACAACATACCCAATACCCAAAATGTCGCATCATGGAATGGCAGTGCATGGACTTCGCTAACTGGAGGAGACATTGCTCAGGTATTTGGATTGTTTGATTTCAAAATTTATGAAAACAAATTATTTGCTGGAGGAAGATTCAATGCAGCAGGTGGTAATCCGATGAATTCAGTGGCTGCATGGGACGGAACAAACTGGATCAGCACAGGACATCCATACCAGTTGATTCACGCCATAGAGTCTTACGATTCCTGTGGTCTTCAGCCTTGTCAGCTTTATTCTGCCGGAGAAGGATTTGTCAACCGATGGACCTGTCAACCCAACATCATCATAGATTATGAAAGCAACGGGCCATTGGTTTCAATAATTCCCAATCCTGCGAGGGAAAGAATACAGATTGAAATAAATTCCACTCGGAGGGATGCAAACTGGAGCGGTTCCATTTATCAGATGGATGGTAAAAAATGCCTTCAAATTAAAAAAGAAGCTGGTTTAAAACAGGATGTGGATATCAGCGGATTGGCTCCGGGAATTTATGTACTCGAAATTAGATGGAAGGATGATCGGGCTCACATGATCCGATTTGTCAAATTGTAATTCTACCTCACCAAAATCCCTTGTTATTATATCAGACGTCGCACGATAAAATTCGTGCGGCGTTTTTTTTTCGCATTTGGGTAAATTTTGAAATTTTTTCTATCATCAAAGCCAGTACCTTGTCGTACATCAATATTTTTCCAATCAATGATTAATTATCCTGCAAATACATTTCGTATGCAGAATTTCTCTTGCTGATCCAGCGCCGCTGCAAAACATCAAAATTTGTTTCATCGTCTGGAAACTCAATGTATTCTGTTCCTTTGCTGTTTTTGGTATAATAAGGTGTGAGGTCTTTCCCACGAACCATTAAGTCAAAAAGAAACATTCCCTTTTTTTGAAAACTGGCTTCATCCATTTTCCAGGTTCTAAATTTTTCTTCATAAACATGTAATTGACTTTGGTCATCAAGTCCCAACATGATTCCTATCCCCACATATTTTTCATAAATACTGGATGCTGGTCTTTTGATTAATAAATAATATTGGCTTGGTAATTTGGGTGAATGGTAAATAGCAATGAGCCGATGAAGCTTTTGCTGCATTTGATAATGTTTGTCATACACAGAGTCGAATTTGGTGAGATGGTCTGCTTTTTTAGGCATTGGAGCCACATAACGGATGATCTCAGCAAGTATAGAATCCTGGGCTTGCAAATTAAAATACAGATTTGGCTGATAGTCCAATTTTGTGGTCTGATCACAGCTTACTACCACAAACAAAAGGAATCCAAAAGAAAAAATTAAACCATGTTTCATCACTCAAAATTAAATAAAAAAAAATGCTTGCATTTATGCGAAATGCAAGCATTAAAAAAAATTCTAAAATCGATTAATATGCTTTTGCGATAGGATTGAATTCAGCCCAACCATCGGTCCAGTCAACACTGTTGCTAAACGCACCGAGGTAAGGTACATTTTCGAAATATCCATTTCTGTTGGTTTCAGCAAATTTTGCATTGGTAAATTTGGCACCGGTGTTCAAACTTCCAGCCAGCAATTTAAAATCAGGATTAGAAGCATAAGCGGAGCTCACTGTCTTGTTGTAGAAGTTGGCGGGATTGATTCCAAAAGAAGTGTATTGATCTGCAGAAGCAGCACCACTCACTGTGGTGTTTCGAGCTTCCCAATAATTTTTCACGCTATCTAAAACTACACCAGTTCCAGCTGCATAAATTGGATTCCTGGGGGCCAAAAGTACATTGTTCTCGATCACACCTCGTCCAGTCTGATAGTTGGAATAAACGGAGGGTTGATTCATTCTCACACCAATTGGAAATCCGGTAAAAACACTGTTGAAAATAGATAAAGATGTTCTTCTTCTTAAGTCAATGGCGTGACCATAATTGGCTTGGGAAACTGTAGATCCTTCAGCAATGGGTCCCATCACCGTGATATTTGAAAATACACCATTGGTATATGGAGTGACATCATTGTCGTTTGGACCATTGTCCGTCTCAAATGCATTGGACTGTGACTGGTCTGCGAAAGAAGGGTACCTCAAGGCAAGACCAAACTGCACATTACCAGTAAATCCATAGTCCACATCAAAATCATCGTCCCAGGTAGCCTGAGAAATAAGGTATTTTCCATTGACCGCACCGCCAAACCATTCAAATCCATCGTCACCGCCAAAAGCGACCTGAACATACTCCATGGTAGTTCCGCGACCTACTCCTCCCAAAGTGATTGAATTGGTTTCATTGTTTGGAGTCAGTTCAATACCAGCAAATTCAACCCTGACATATTTCAGACAACCTGAGCTTTCACCATCTCTGCTGGCATCATTGGTTGTACCAAAGTTAACTTCCGGAGTGATCCCTTCGATGGCCGGGTTGTTTTGATTGACATTTGCCCTGCCCAGAATCACCAAGCCTCCCCAGTCTCCGCGGTCTCTTGCCATGGCGGGAAGATTGGATGTAAATACAATAGGTTTTTCGCGGGTACCACACGCATTCAGTACTCCCCCTTTGGTCACGACCAAAGTACCTCTGGTGGCTTTGTCACCAAACAATACAGTACCGGGTTCGATGGTCAATACCACACCATCGTTGACAAATACCTGACCCTTGATCAAGTATTTTTTATCTGCACTCAGGGTGCTGGTGGTCAGGTTTCCGGTGAGTTCTACCAGATTCGTATTGGTATCGCCACCATCATCATCGGTCTTTTCACAGGATAACACTACGACTGCCATTGCAGACAGCAAAAAGAAATTATTCAAAAATTTTTTCATGATTAAAGTTTTATAAAATTTTTATAGTTACAAACGGTAGGAAAGATTCAAACTAAAAAGTTGCCCTCTTCTGAATGAGAAAATGACATGGTCCTTTTCATTTATTTTGTTGTTTCTGTCAGAATCCTGAAAGAAACGATATCTGGCGTTGACCAAGTCGTTTACTCCCATTTTGTAAGTCATTCGACCTACTTTCTTGGTCAGAATTAAATCGATGCTATGTCGTGGCAGCTCATATATCGTGGGAAATAAATCATCCCCTACGGAGTAAATCCGCTCACCGAAAATATTGTACACCAAATTAACTCCAAGGTCTCTTTTGTCCATATAATAGAGACCTGCATTGACGATATAAGGTGATTGTCCCTGTAATGCCCTGGTCCTGTCCTGGGCTACCGCAGAAACACCCAAATCCACCTTCGAATAAATCACCGAAGCATTTAGATTTACTGAGAAATTATCCAAAAAATGACTGTTGGTGATTCCACGGAATGATTTCCTAAACTCCATTTCCAATCCGTAATTCCGGGCCCAATCTGCATTGATATAAGTAAATGATGGTTGCTCCGTGGTAATAATTGTTCTGTTTTCAATTGGATCATTGAAGTGTTTGTAAAATGCGCCAATGCTTAGAATTTCTCCATTGCGCGGATAAAACTCAAACCTTAGATCTAGATTTTGAATATGGGCAGACCGGAGATTGGGATTTCCTACACGGGCCGCCTCTAATTTATAATCATAAAACAGAAATGGAGCCAGTTCTCTGAATTCCGGTCTGTTGATCGTCTTGCTGTATGCCAATCGGATTACAGAACGGGAGGACAGATTCAGCCCAACATTGACAAAAGGTAAAAATGCAGTCACCGGATTGTTGACATGAATTTTACTCACATCATCGGCAGTATTCAAGATTTGAATATTGTGTTCAACCCGCAGTCCTGCATTGGTGGTAGTGAGACTGAAAGGAATCTCTACGGTGGCATAAGCAGCTCCCAAAATACTGGAAGCACTGTAGGTGTCAATGGGCCTGGTACCTTCCTCGATGGTCAGGCCATTGTCTGTTTTCACATTTTCACTGGAGAAAATCTGATCCAATGGAAGTTTGCTAATTCTAACTCCTTCATCAGAAACATAAAAGCCGGGATACAAATATGAAAAATACCTGGAAGAGAAATCTCTTTTGCGGTAATCTCCATAATAACCCATTTTAAAAATGGTAGGGCTTGTCCCATTGTTAAAAAATTTCTCCAAGGTATAATCCATCCCTTGATTCAGGGAAAATTCTTGGAGACTTCCAAAATATCGACCTGTTTCAAAAAGGTTGGAAGACGGAGGCAATTGCATGGTATATCCTTCTCCTTCCGCATGGCTCAAGGGTCTGAAAGTCCTGAATCTTCTGAGATCTGGCTCTGATTCTCTCAGATAACTTCCTCCGGCTACCCAATGAAGTTTGGCCGTTTCACTGACACGGTGTTCACCTTCCAATTGACCGGTGTAGATGCTTCTACTCCGGTATCCGAGCAGGTAATTTCTCAAATCATCATTGGGTCTTTGCAGATAGTCTTTTCCATTTCTGATGATGGTTTCATTTTCGCCAATCTGGTTAAACAAATTTTTAAACCGAATTCGGTGGTTGTCGCTGATTTTTAAATTCCAATTGGACAGCAAACTGATTCTATTGTCTTTTTGAAAATTATCGTCCATGAATTGGAATCTTTTAAGGATGGGTTGATCCCTTTCCTCCCATTCAAAATAGCGGTGGAAATCTCTTTGAAAAACCTGATAGCTTGTTGAATAAGATAAGGTGTTTATACTGGATAGCTTTGCTCCACTTCCAAGTACAGCATTTCTTCCCATGGAAAAACCCACACTGTAATCCGGAGTGGCCATTTGCTCATTTGCTACAAAATTATTCTTCAATGAATGTGCGGCATCAATTCTCAACTGTGCATCTCTTCCGGAATTCTGTAATTTTCGCGAGGACGGAAATGAAGCCGGTAAGGATCTAAATCCACTGTCGAAACCCAAAAAATCAGTTGGAGAACCATTGCTTTGAAAATAGGGAGAAAGGCTTGTATTGGATCGATACCCCAATCCAAAATTGACCTGTGTAAAGTTGTCATCGACATGATCAATCGTGTACAGCTTAATGACGCCACCTGCAAAATCTCCGGGCAAATCGGCAGATCCTGATTTGTAAATTAACATGCGGTCGAGTGCACTGCTTGCGATCAGATCAAAGGAAAAAGTCCTTTTGTCCACTTCGGTACTTGGTGCGACTACATTGTTGATCATGACATTGTTGTACCTTTCACTAAGACCTCTGATCATGACAAAACGATTGTCCACAATGGTCACACCAGGTATTCGCTGCATGACTTGAGCTGCATTGGCATCCAAAGATTTTTGTATTTGCTGATTGGAAATCCCACTGACAACTTGTTTGGATTGCTTTAGTTCGATCAGAACCGAGGCTTCAGTGTTGGTGCGCTTGTATTCTGTCACAACCACTTCATCCAACACCATACTACTGGTGGCGAGTGCTACATTGAGGCTGGTCTTTTTACCGGCTTCAACGAGTACTTCAGTAACGGTTTTCTTCTCAAATCCAAGACTGGAAATACTGACATTGTATTTTCCCGGAGCAAGTCTCAATACAAACATTCCATCGAAATCGGTGGTGGTACCCAGCTGTGCATTGTCGAGCATTACAACCGCACCAATAATAGTCTCTTTGGTGTCTGCATCCAGGACGACTCCTTCAATGGAGCCTGTCTGAGCCCCCAGCATCCATGGTACAAGAATCAGAAAAAAGTGCATCAATAATCGCATATTTAGAATTTTGACGCAAAGGTCTTAAGCCAGTGTTAAGCGATCATGAAGTCCAGTTTAAGGAATGATTATATTATGGGAGGAATGGGGGAATTTGAAAATGTGAAAATCGAAGAGAACTCCGTTGGCGTCCTAAATTCTGCCTGCCCCAAGTAACTTGGTGGGCCAAAGGCGTTATTTAGAAATTTGAAAATGAGAGATAAAAGAATGAGAAGGAGAATGACTATAAGAACGGAAATGAGAGAATGTAGAAATCAAATAGGACGACTACGGCGTTACTTGAAAATTGAATAATTCAAATGTTTCATTGGGGTGGATAAGAAATAGTATTAGAAAATTTGTCATTTAGAAAGCTAAAATAAATTCAATTAGTTATATTATAATGAATTATATCATCAATAAATCTACCATATATTCATTTAAATAGAAAATTCCACTGAATTGATATCAAAGTAAAGCCTGAATGAGTTTCCAAAGGGTTTTCATTGAATTTCCTGTTTCCCTCATTTTTTTCAAATTATTTGGAACTTATTTAAGTTTTCTTTTGTATACCTAATCAAGGATTCGTTGATAATCTAATTGAAGACGATCAAGAGAAACTCGGAAAATCACCATGGACTTCATATTTTTTATAGGCTGAGGCAATCAGTGGAAGTATATTTGGGAAAGGAGATGAATCATTCGCTACAGTTCAAGATGAGATTGCATAGGCCAATTGGACTGTAATTATTATTTTTTAACTTAAATCAATTTCAAATGAAAAAGATGTTATTCTCCCCGGCAAACAGTAACTTTGACAGCTCGAATTTGGACTCATCAGCTCATCAGCTCATCAGCTCATCAGCTCATCAGCTCATCAGCTTATCAAATATTTCCTCCTATTAGCTTATGTCATGGCCGGAGGGGTGATAATGTCCCAAGCAATTCCTGATCAGGCCCCACCTGAACCCCCACCCGGATGCAACTGTCCCTCTGGATATGATCAGATAGTAATTCCTTACAACAGTGTCTTTATAAGTCACCTTTTTCCCAACGATAATTCTGCAACCAAAAAGTGTTTCGTTATCCATGGAACATTAATTATAAATAAAGATTTCGATTTTGACGATTGCAGATTTATTCAAAAAAGTAGTTCTACCTTTTTTGTTAGAAATTCATCTAAAATGGGTTTATTTTCCAGTATTGTTTGGTCTTGTGATACTCTTTGGCAAGGCATCGGCTTAGAAGATAATTCATCTATTTCTTCAATTCAATCACAAATATATTATGCAAGATTTGGTATTTATAATGTCGAAGGGTCAAATAAGAATCTTGTCTTGGTTAAAAATACCCAATTTGTAAAAAATGTAATTGGAATTTATAATCCTGCCAATGCAGGTAAGATGGAAATTGGTCCCGACTTTACGGGAAATAAATTCATTGGAGGTGTATTGCCCACTGCATCTAATTCTGAGAATCCAGAATGGCCTGCTTTGGACCAAATCAGTCATGCTGGAATGGTTATACACAACAGCCATTTTACAATTGGAAAATCCAACCCCCATCAAACTGAGCTTAATAGATTTACAAACATGATGTGTGGAATAGCTGTTTATAATAATCATGTTTCAGTAAAAGGTTCAATTTTTTCTAATATTTTCAATCCATCGTCGATAGCATTACGTCCATTTTTTTCCAATATAGGAGTAAGAACTGGAGTTGCGGTACACAGCGGGGCAACCAATGGATTTGGGCTATTGGACTTTGAAGGATTGGGTAAAAATGGGACCTCAGCCATTACCTCATCCGGTACAGGTGTAAATGTAATTGGTGGGGCTTGTTATGTTTATAACTGCAGGATGACGGATGTTTCAACTGGTGTGATTCTTTCTTCTCTTAAAACCAATATGGTCGGGTCTAACCCTTATGGATCAGAAATTTCTAATAATTACATTCTTTGTAATGGAAGAGGGATATTTATTTTAGAATGTGAAAACAATCTAATCAATGTGGAGACAAACGACATTATCCATCAAGCATTTGCACCAGATGGAATTGCTTGCATAAACAATACAAATGGCAGAATTCAACTTATTGACAATGTGATTTACACAAGTAATAATGGGATTTATTTAAACAGATCTCCCAATTCCATTCTAACGGATAATATCGTATCACTTGAAAAATTTGGAAACTGTAATGGATTTTTAACTACAAGATCTGAAGGGTCTATTTTAAATTGCAATGGGGTAAATTATCTACACCAAATCAATTACCCTGTAACCAGAGTAGGATATTCGACCAGTTTTAGTAATGACCTACGGATGGAATGCAATTCAGTTATCAATTGTGGGAGAGGTTTTTATTTTCCGGGTGTTTCTATGAATGCGGATTATTTGACCAATTGGAAAATTAACTGTGGCATAGGACTCCACTTAAATCAATTTGCAGTTATCGGGCCGCAGGAAAACAAAGGAAACATTTATTCTTTTGATTTTGACATTGGTGCAAGGCACGATGGTGCCTCACAGGTGCTGATTGATATGAGCCAATTTATTGTGGAATCTAATACTACTCAAGATTATCCTTATGGTACAAATCACGATATTTTCCTTCCTAATGCTCCACCTAATTCAGAATGGTACTATACTGATGGAGAGTTACCGGTTTGTGCCTCCAATCCTGAAGGATGCCTTCCTTTTCCCTCTCGCATTATAGATGACATCGATGTATTAGTCGCTCAATGGCCCACAGAATCTAATCCAGGATTAATCGCTTCCAGATATTATGCACAAAGGTATCTTTACCATAAACTGGACGGTGATGCGGATTACAGAAATTCTGATCAGACCTTACTGGCATTTTATAACAGTCATCGGGATTCAGAAATCGGAAGATTTGACTCCGTTGATCATCAGCTTCAGAAATTACATTACACGTCAGGTACTGATTCTTCTATCTTGCATCAGATCCAAATATTGATCGATACTACCTTTAACCAAATCGAGTTTTTTGACTTTACGTTTGGCGAACTGACAGAATTGACTTCTGCGTCCGATCTGCACGATCGAAGTATTCTTTTCCACCAATTAGACAGCCTTTATTTCATCAGCCAGACAATGAGATCCCAAATTTATCAGCAGGCTGTATCAAAGGCTCAGGATTTATTTACTGTGGTTCAATCACTCAATACTTCCCATATTTTCACTGAGTTAGAAAAATCTGTTCATTTCATAAGTCTTGAAATGGTGATCGAAGGAAGATTAACCCCAGACTCAACTGAGATTGCGAGTTTAAAAACCATCGCCGAATTATGTCCTTTTACACACGGGGTAGGAGTCCAAGCTGCCAGAGCTTTCTTGGCACCATTTGTTGAAATACAATTTAATGATGACTCCCCTTGTTTGAATGAACCTCAACAATTGATATCAGGAACGACAAACCATGCAAATGAAAAATTGAATGTGGCCATCTATCCGAATCCCGCTTCAGAGACATTACAATTGAAAATTCCTGATTATCAATTAGGAACTATTATCAAAATTATTTCATCTGAAGGTAAAACGGTTATGGAAAAAAAATTGATTTTAGGAACGGATCAAATTCAAGTCTCTCATCTTTCACGCGGCATATATTTCATCAATGTGAAACAAGGTAACAAATCCCTTTATCTAAAATTTATCAAACAATAATCCCACCCTCATGTTTAGCTGTCGCATTGCATTTCACATCCTTGTTCTTATAGTTGTATCAAACGTATTAGTCTGTCAAAAACAAGACTACACATGGATTTTGGGATACAGCAGCTCCAGGCAGAATACAGAACCTACTGTGGGCACCACGATCGTGCGTTTTGCCAACGAACAACTTCACATGACCCGCGATACCATAGAAGCCAATCTTAACGCAACCAGTTCTTTGATTTCCGACCCAAAGACCGGTGAGCTGATCCTTTACTCCGATGGTTGTAGGGTGTGGGACCACCGCCATAAAAGGGTGAAGGGGCTGGAGGAAATCAATCGCGACAGCTATTTTTGGGGTTCGTATTATGGAACAAATCTTGCTCAGAATATTATCATCCTGCCGGATCCAACTTCTGAGCATATCTATCGTTTGATTTATTTGTGGTTTGATCAAATTAAAGGGGACACTGTGTTTAGGGCCAATAAACTCAGATCGTCTCTTGTCAATATGAAGGACCCTGTTAATCCTATTGTCCTGCACAAGGATTTGGATATACATTACGAATCATATTCCGCTATTGGTATTACAGCTTGCAGGCATGCCAATGGGAGAGATTGGTGGATCGTGGTTCCTACTAGACATTCTCATGACAAAGTGGTGTTCTTACTCGATCCAGAGGGATTAAAATTTTCAAATAAATACATCTCAGGATTGAAAAGCCGAACCATGGGTTATGGGAATGCTGCATTTAGTCCTGATGGTAATACTTATGGGTGGTTGTCCGAGGATGATCGGGCACTGGATGGGGGCTTTATCGAGTTGTTTGATTTTGATCGCTGCGAAGGCAAGTTGAGTAATCATAGACTCAAACAACTGAATGATAATAATGGTCTTTGGGGAATTGCTTTCTCATCAAATCTGAAATTTTTATATTATTCAGGTGGAAATTATTTATTTAGAGAAATTGTAACTGAATTTTCAGACCCCGATAAAAGGATATTAATTGATTCACCAGATGCAATTCCTGGAAAACAATTTCAATGTACTTTCGGCAGACTAATCCAGGCACCTGATGGTAGGTTTTATTTGTTTGTGATTTCTACCACTCGATGTGTCAGTGTGATTGATTATCCCGATGCCCAAAATATTGAAGACATAGGTTGGCGGAGAGATGGTTTAACTTTATTAACCATCAACGGAAAGACCTTTCCCAATTTTCCGAACTATAGATTGGGGCCCTTGGATGGAAGTATATGTGATACACTAGGATTTAATAATATTCCCTTCGCCAGATTTCGACAGGATCAGGATACCTCGCGTCACCGATGTATAAAGTTTTTAGACCTCAGCGCTTTTATACCACCAGAATCAGAGCCAGAATGGTATTGGGATCTGGGTGATGGGACTCAAAGTAGGGATACCTCTCCAATACATTGCTTTGAGAAGGATGGTGTATATGAGGTTTGTATGATTATTAAAAATAAATATGGCGCAGATACTCTTTGCCGCACATTAAATGTAGGAACCTCTGTTACTAACGACGAAGGAAAAATTAAGCTTGAAATTGATATTTTTCCTAATCCTGCTTCTGATCATTTTATCCTAAATGTCCACGACTATCTACCCGAAAGTATGTACATGGACTTAATCAATGCACAAGGACATACCGTCTTACATGAGCGCATATATCAAGGTAGTAATGTAATAGATACGGAGAAATTGCTTACGGGTATTTATCTTGTAAATATATTTGAACGAGGGCTGTTGGTAAAGTCAGAAAAGATTGTTGTAAGAGATTAGTCAATTAGAAATTAGGATGCACAAGTTTCAAACTTGCGCCAACAAATTTGGAAATGTGAAAATTTGAAAATCACACCTACGCTTGAAGCGTAATAAACTCCGCGAAGATGATGCTTACAGCAGAACCTGTGACGCCGTTGGCGTCCTAAATTCTGCCTGCCCCAAGTAACTTGGTGGGCCAAAGGCGTTATATGGAAATGCATGGAAACCAATCTAAAAATAATTCCATTGACTGATTCTCTCATTAACTCTTTGACTAATTCTCTCATTCGCTCCATGCGCGACAATTGTCCATTATCAATTGTCCATTATCAATTGTCAATTATCAATTATCAATTGTCAATTCCCAATATATTTCAAAGGATCTTCCGGTGTTTTTCCTTTCCAGACTTCAAAATGGAGTTCAAACTGCCCGCCATTGGTAGAACGACATTGTCCAATGTGGTTGCCGCTTTGGATGTTTTCTCCCTGACGAACCAATACCTGATCCAGATTGGAATAAACCATGTACAAATTGCCTTTGCGGGCCATCACCATGTAGCTGCCATTGGGCATTTCTTTGATTTGTACTATTTCCGCATCCTGTGAAGAAGAAACAAATGAATGGTTTGAGCGAATGTCAATCCCGTTGTTGTTGATTTTGACATGCTTGTTTCTTGGGTCGGTGTGCTTTCCAAAACGGGTGATGATGGTTCCATCTTTTAAAGGAAAATGCCAGTTGCCACTCGATGTTGTTGTAACCGGTTCAGAACTTTGCAATTCATAGATCTTCTGACTGATGGTCTTTTCCAATCGAAGCATTTCCTGTTGGTATTTCTTCATCTGACTTTCGTACTCTCTCTGCTGTGTAGTAGATAACTTGGCCATCCGTAGCTCTTCTTCCAAATCGCGTTCCAATCTCAAGGTCTGGGTGTCCCTCGATTGGATAAGCATCTTCTGATCCTTCAACTTTTGTGCGATCTCCTGATGTCTCTTCAATACGATTTCCTGCGCGGACTTGTATTCCTTGTATTTTTTCTCTTTGTTCCGATTGAGTTGATCGGTCCAAACGATTCTCATCACCATTGGCTTCAGTTCTTCATTGCTCCACCATCCGGCCGGAGTCCTTTGGTATTGCTGCAAAACCCATTTTTTTCGGAGACTTTGATAATAGTTTTTCTTCAGAAGTTCTAGTTTTTCCAATTGCAATCGATGCGCCTTATTGGATTCATCCAATTCCTTTTGGAGCAATTCACTTTCTAATGCCAATGTACTCAATAATTTTTTCCTGTCCGCGATTTGCTTTTGTAAAATCTGGGCATTTTTTACAATCTGTGCCTGGTCCTTTTTTGTCTTTCGAAGTATATTCTCTGTTTCCTGAATTTGGGTTTTTAATTTCTCGCGATCCAGGATAAGTTGATCGTGTTGTGAAACAATCTTAGATGAGAAAATAAAATGGAAGATTAGAAAGTATGTAAATCGGTTCGTCATGGTTTATCCTTGGTATCAAAGTAGTTTATCTCTGGTATAATGAGAGGGAATTTGGAATCGGATGGCTTGGGAAACAGAAGGTTGTATCTCATACCATTTCATTTGAAGATCCAGGTAATCGAGTGTGTCGCGATAATTCAATTGCCAACTGGACGGCAGTGCATGCTGATTGAGGTTCTGATAACTCAATATACGAATGTCCACATTCAAGTCCTGATATTGCAAAGCAGTATTGATTGGCTCAAGGGTCTCTTTATGAAAACCGATGGTCCATAAAATCTTTGATTTTGCACCTTGAAGATCAAAACGGTTGCTGTCTGTGTTGACTTGTTCAAAATCTATTTCTGCAGGACAATAGGCACCTCGGAGCAATACAGATTGCAAACAATGAAATCCACCGGAAATTCCATAATTCCCGGCCCACTCATTCGTGCTTCCCTTGTCCCAAATGTGGTTGATTCTGTCCAACATCGAAACACTGTCCCTTTGAATCCAGATTCTGAACACTTCAAATCCAAATTTTTTAATGGTGATCAGCATTTGGCTGTCAATCTGCCAGATCAGTTGGACGGAAGCAGAGCCTTCGTAATCCGGATGACGGATGTCCGCAGTTCCTTTGAAATTCAGATGGGTAAACGGAAGTTCAGTTTGGAGAGAAGCCAGTAAAATTTCTTTGTTGACAACGCGCAAACTGACCGGACCACCGGTTGCCTTTTTGGAGGTTTTACAGGATAGAAATCCCAATAAAAGACAGACCGCCATCATTCTAAAAACTGCAATCATCCATTGATTTCCTTCCATATTTTTTCGAATGGGGATTTGTCCTCTGCAAGGGGTAGTCCGTTTTGGATCATTTCTTTTGCTTTCTGCTGATCCTTCAATTTTATAAATATCTGCGCCGCCAACAAGTAATGATTTGGTGTTTGCGCGAGTCGCGCTTCCAGGGCTCGCATGATGTATTTTTTTGCTTCTTCGGGATTGTTTTCATGATACTTAATTTCTGCCAACCTCGCATGTTTGTAATAAGCCGGAATCTGATCGGAGCTGAAAGCTTTTTCAATTTCTGCATCGGTGGATTTAACACCTGACTTTGCCAGCATCAGCAATTGTTCGATTTGCACCGGATTGGCCTTTGTCTGGATATTTTGTGCATTCTCCCAAGCCTCCTTTTCCAACTCCCTGTTTTTAGCATCGTGGTATATTTTTGCCTGCAAAATAAAAGAAGCTGCTCTGGCGGTCTCGGATTTTTTCTGCATCAGCAGATATTGTCGAAGATTGGAAAGTGCTTCCTCCGATTGACCGCTGTGGTAAAGGGCATCTGCAAGCACAAAATAGGGATAGGACTGGTTGGGAAATAGATCCAGCACTTTTCTTGCATAGATTTCCAAACTGCGGTAATGATTCAAATGACTCAGGCTGTACAGCAGATGATCCCAAACCGGATAAGGCAATGATCCCAATGATTCGGCTTTCAGATAATGCGATTTTGCGGCAAATAATTGATCTGTATTAAAAAAAATATCGCCCAACAAAACATGGGGTTTTGGATTGGATCCATATTTTTGAACGAGCAGCTCTGTCTTGCGAACCAATTCTTTTACTTCTTCATCTGTGCTCAGTAAGTTCAGCTTTTCTACATCGGGTATTAAAAACTGAATGGCTTGGTCCAGATTCCATTCTCCCGATTGCACTTTGCGATCGAAATCCTTGCTTGGATTTTCATCTGCATTTTCATTTTTCATTTTTTGCAAAACAGGGTGATCCGGATCCTGCATTTTCAATCTGTCCAAAGTCTTCTCAAATTCTTTTACATTGTTCTGTCTGGCATAAATATCTGCCAATGCCAGATACAATTCTGCGTGTTTCGGATAATCCTTGATGGATTGATTCAATGATTCTATGGCCTGTTTGGATTTTTCCTGGATTAACAGCAAATCTACTTTTCGAAGGACAAGGGAGGGCAGCGGCCCAAATTTTTGCTGTGCTTGTTGCAAGATAACAAGAGCCTTGTCAGGCTGATTGCTTTTCATCCAATAGAGTGCTGCGTTTTCATAAAATGTATAATTGTCGGGCTCTAATTTGACCAGATCCAGGTAAGTTTGAGCCACCTGCTGGTTTCTTCCTGTTTTTTCCAAAAGATTTGCCTTGAAGACCAAAAACCATTTGTTGCCAGGATCCGCTTTTACACTTTCTTCGGCACAGATCAAAGCTTCATCAAGCCTTCCCGAAGCATGGTACAATTTTGCCAGCTGATAATGGACCACTCCTTTCACCTCGGGCTCCATTTGGATTTTCTTCAGAATCTCAATGGCCTTTTCAGGAAATCCGGTTTGTTCTTCGCGCACTGCATCAATCAATGCCGACTCCAATTCAATGCTTTTATCTGATTTTTGAGCATGCAGGTTCATTCGAGGGAAGAAGCTCAAAAACAAAAGCGTTGCGATTAAAAAAATTTTCTCTACAATGATCACGGTTTTGGTCTTTCAAAAATGATACAAAAACAACTATCAGGTCAAACGCAGGGATTCAAAATTCATTTTATTCCACCAAAGTTACTTTCAGCATATTGGTTCTGGATTTTTTCTGAATGGGCATACTGCCGGTGTTGACCACATAATCCCCTTTCTTGATTTTTCCGCTTTCCAACAATATATTTACAGTATCCTCGATGGTCTCATCGGTGGATCCCATTTTGTCATAATAAAAACAATTGACGCCCCAGACCAGACTGAGGGTACCCAACATGTGTCTCGCACTTGAAAAAATAAAAATGGGACAAGGAGTTCGATAAGACGAAATTCGGAAGGCTGTAAATCCAGAAACCGTTAGACCAACGATGGCGGCTGCTTTTATTTCTTCTGCGGTTTTGGCGGCATTAAAGCAGACCACATCTGATGCAAACGTGCTTGACTTGTCAGATGGTTTAGGCTTTTTACGGATCAGAGAAAAATGTTTTTCCGCCTCGGATATAATTTTCTGCATCGCTTGTACAACGAGCACAGGATGGTCTCCAATCGAGGTTTCCGCACTCAGCATCAGTGCGTCTGTGCCATCCAAAACGGCATTGGCTACGTCGGTGACCTCAGCTCTGGTGGGAGAAGGGTTTTTAATCATGCTGTCCATTAATTGAGTGGCCACGACCACAGGCCTGGAGCGTTGGATGCATTTGTTGATGATCATTTTTTGGGTGGCGGGCAATTTTTCGATGGGCAATTCTACACCTAGATCTCCTCTGGCCACCATAATGGCATTGCTCACTTTGATGATTGCGTCAATGTTGCGAATGGCTTCCGGTTTTTCAATTTTGGAAATCACTTTCGCGGTGTGCCTGGCCTCCGAAATTCTGAAAATCAGGTCTTCGACTTCTTCCGGTTTACGCACAAAGGAAAGAGCAATCCAATTGACCGGTTGGGTCAGAATAAATTCAAGGTCTTTAAGATCCTTGGTGGTCAGTGAAGGAAGACTGATCTGGGTATCCGGCAGGTTGACCCCTTTGTTGGAAGAGAGAACTCCACCGTAGAGGGTTTTCAACCGGACGGTGTCTTTCTGATTGGTTTCAATTACCTCAAAGACCAGTTTTCCGTCGTCCACCAGAATTTTTTCTCCGGGTCGGACATCCCTTGCAAAATGATCATAACTCATGTACACTTGTTCCATGGTTCCAAGGCATTCCTCGTCCTTAAAAGTGACGACATCACCGGGTTTCAATTCCAAAGCATTGTCCTTGATCAAGCCAATTCTTAGCTTAGGACCTTGTAAATCCGCCATAATGCCCGCATGGGTACCCAATTCTTCATTGATGGAGCATATATGCTGGATGACTTGAGCGTGCTGCTGGTGGGTTCCATGGCTAAAATTGAGCCTAAACAGATCTACACCATTCATTATCAAATCTTTAAGAACTTGATAAGACTCCGATGCCGGACCAACTGTAGCTATAATTTTCGTGTTTTGGAAAGGCATTTTTTAAGTATTTTCAGGAAATAAACGGTCTGATACGCCCTGGTCCAGAGCCCGTTCAGCTTAATAAACAAAAAAATGTCTCAAAGTTGTAAGAAAGCAATGACGGAATCATTAATTTTGCGCTCTTATTTTGAAAATTAACCATTGAATAAAATGTCAACAATAGCTGAAAGAGTAAAAAAAATCATTGTGGATAAGCTTGGAGTTTCTGAATCCGAAGTGACGCATGAAGCCAGCTTTATCAATGATCTGGGAGCTGATTCCCTGGACACTGTCGAGCTTATTATGGAGTTTGAGAAAGAATTTGACACTTCCATCCCTGACGACCAGGCTGAGAAGATCCAGACCGTTGGCCATGCCATCGAATACCTGGAGGCGAACTGCAAATAAGCATTCGGATATTCGGGCCCTGCTGTATCTTTACCTGTCAAAACCGGTCTTTTGACCGGAGTTGGTATCATTATTCAACCATCATGTGTATATGAGACGAGTAGTTGTCACTGGTATTGGAGTTTTGACACCCATTGGAAACAATCAGGCGGCTTATTTGCAAGGTTTGCAAAAAGGGACTTCCGGAGCAGGTCCCATCACTAGATTTGATGCGTCTCTCTTTAAAACCAGATTTGCCTGCGAATTAAAAGGTTTCAACCCTGAAGATTTCCTGGACAAAAAGGAAGCCCGAAAACTGGATCCGTTTTCACAATATGCTTTGGTGGTATCCGAAGAATGCATGAATGATTCAGGACTGGATCTGGAGAAAGTCAACAAACTCCGATTCGGAGTTATTTGGGGGAGCGGCATCGGTGGTTTTTACACTTTGGAAACAGATATTTCGGAAGCAGCTTTGCACACCGGAGCTCCGCGGTATAGTCCTTTTCTTATTCCCAAATTGATCTCTGACATAGCTCCCGGACATATTTCTATCAAATATGGTCTGATGGGTATCAATTATGGCACCGTATCAGCTTGTGCCTCATCGAGTCACGCCATTTCCAACGCCTTCGATTATATCCGGCACGGCAAAGCAGATCTGATGCTGAGTGGAGGATCGGAAGCGGCGGTCACCAAAGCTGGGGTCGGCGGGTTTAGCAGCATGAAAGCCCTGAGTGAGCGCAATGACGCAGCTGAAACTGCCTCCAGACCTTACGACAAGGACCGCGATGGCTTTGTTTTAGGAGAAGGTGCTGGTGCCATTCTTCTGGAAGAATATGAACATGCAAAAGCGAGAGGTGCCAAGATCTATGCTGAAATCGTCGGAACGGGTCTCACCGCAGACGCTTATCACATCACTGCACCTCATCCGGAAGGTCTTGGTGCCAAAGGTGCCATGGAATTGGCCTTACAGGAAGCAGGATTGAATCCGGGCGATATAGACTATGTCAATACGCATGGGACCTCGACACCCCTCGGAGATATTGCAGAGGTCAAAGCCATTCAAAAAGTTTTTGGTGATCATGCCTATTCGCTCAACATCAGCTCTACCAAATCCATGACCGGACATTTGTTGGGAGCAGCGGGCGTCATAGAATGCATCGCCGGAATTTTGGGTCTAAACCACGACTTTATACCTCCAACCATCAATCATTATACAGACGACCCTGAGCTTGATTCCAGATTAAATTTTACCTTCAACGAAGCGCAGCAGAGAAAAATAAACGCTTTCCTCAGCAATACCTTTGGATTTGGAGGACATAACAGCTCAGTGATTTTTAAAAGATGCTGAATTTCTTTTTTAGGATAGCGAGGAAAACCAATCACAAGTTTTTTTCTAAGGATAAATTTTTCACCGAAAGACTTAGAGAAATAATCGGATTTACTCCATCCAATCTTTATCTTTTTAAGCTTGCCTTTTTTCACAAATCCACCCTCAACAATTTAAACGGTTCAAAAGCCATCGTCTATCAGTCCAATGAGAGATTGGAATACCTCGGCGACGCTTTGCTCAGCTTTGTGGTAGGAGAATATTTGTTCAACACCTATCCCAAAGCAGACGAAGGTTTTCTCACCAAAATGAGATCAAAGATTGTCAAACGCAAAACACTCAACGAACTGGCCGTCAAAATGGGTCTGGATGGGATGATGAGCGAATTCAACAATACAGCGATTTCTTCTTCCATGCTTGGCAATGCATTGGAAGCTCTCATCGGTGCCATATATCTTGAAAAAGGATTTGAGTTTGTGCGTCATTTCGTATTGAGAAAGATCTTAAAAAAATACATTGACATTGCCCAACTCGAAGCATTTGATGACAACTTCAAAAGTCAGTTGCTCGAATTTTGTCAAAAACACAACAAAGAAATTGACTTCCGCATTCTTTCCAAGTCCAAAAACGACAAACGCGATCGATTTAAGGTAGGAGTATTTATTGATGGTGTAGAAGTGGCTTCAGCAGAGGATTACAACAAAAAAAGCGCCGAACAAATCGCCTCAGAAATTGCACTGAGCTCCCTGAATTCCTGATTTTTTTACCCCCTACTCCTTAATATTTACTATTTAATCTTTAATCTTTATTCATTATTCCTCCATGATCCTCGAACAATGCAAACGACTCTCCAAAGATCGTGTCCAGAGGCTTGAAAAAGGCATTGATCTGCTCGAGGATTGGATTCTGAAACTTTTGGAACAGGGTTTTGAGGTACTTCGCAAAGATGCCCACCGCATGGAAGACATGGCGACGAGGGCGGTGGATTATGGAATGCCCGCCATTGCGCGAAGATTGAGGTTATTACCTGAAAAAATAACGGAAGAAAAAGATTGGGTCAGTTATTTGAATACCGAACTTGGACAAATGTTATTCTTAATCCGATCGATTAAAAAACCAAATACCCATTTGCATCCTGAAGACATTTTATCTTTTCTTGGAGTTCCGATCAAAAAACAAGAAATTGTGGATCACACCGAAGGCATCGAGGACGAATGGCTCTACTTTGGCACCGTCTTCGACCGCGAAGAAAAAATTCGCATTTACAGGCATTGGTTTTATGGCATTCATCACCATAAATTTGCATTGTGCATCGATTTTGAAGTCAACCGATTTGTCAAAATCAGGGAATACAAACGTGGATGGATGTATTGCGGACCCGTCCACTTTTATCCTTCCGCTTTGCCACTTCGGGTGGTCCAAATACCACAGACCGTTCAGGCAATACCTACCGTAATCAATTTTAACAAACAAAGCATTCAGGCCTACCAGGATTCTTACGCGAAGGCTTTTGCGGCAAATCCATTTTTGAGACAGACTCCTGCCTGTTTGTCCGGTATTCATTTGATCGAAATCGATGACCATTGTTTTTTGTCGGATCCTGATGGCACTGCAATGGTCTGCAGGACCAATGAAGATCTGAACCGCAAAATGAGGGCGTATTGTTTGGATCCTGAGACTTTGTTGCTTGGAGAATTCAGCGAAAAACAATTTAATCCACTTTCTGTTTTCTCGCAGGGTTACATCGAAAAAATATAAACCTTGGATTCACTGACACAAATTGTATTGGGCGCAGCCTGCGGCGAAGCGGTGCTTGGAAAAAAAATTGGAAACAAAGCACTGATATGGGGTGCGGTCGCGGGGACGATTCCTGATCTGGATGTACTTTCCAATTACTTTATGGGCGAATTGGATGCCCTCGTGTTTCACAGAGGACCCATGCATTCGCTTTTGTTTGCGACACTGGCCCCCTTTCCACTGGCCTGGCTGGTCATGCAATTCTACAATAAAGGATGGTTTAATAAAACAGCCTATCGAAGGACCGGATTTGTGACAGGCAGTTTGTTTTTTGTTCTGGTGTTTGCAATTTTGCAACTCGCATTTTACTTGTTTTTTGGCAATTGGGCCTTTAGTCTATCACTGCTCTTGCTGCCATCCCTCGTTTTCATTGTTCGCAAGATGTACCTCGACTATTGGAGCAAGACACAGGAGTATCCCAATGTAAGCTACAGAGACTGGGTCCTTTTGTTTTTTGTATCGATCATTACCCATCCACTGCTGGATGCACTGACTACTTTTGGAACCAGACTTTATTGGCCATTTTCAAATGAGAGGGTGTCTATTTCTACCATTTCCATTGCAGATCCGATATACACCCTGCCGTTTTTATTTAGTGTGGTGCTTTGTGGATTTTATGGAAGAACGGATCGACGAAGGAGAACTTCACTCTGGGTCGGAATCGCGGTAAGCAGCATTTATTTGTCAGCTACTTATTTTACCAAATCACATGTTGAAAAAGTCATGCACGCCAATTTAATAGAAGAGGGTGTTCAAGCGGAAAAAATGATCTCTGTTCCCACCATCTTCAACAATCTGTTGTGGTATGGTATCGCCAGACATGACCATCACTATTATTGTCAGTATTATTCAATCCTCGATGAGAATCCTGCTGAAAATCCCATTGTAAAAATTGCAGATGGAAAAGAATGGTTGGGGGCGGACAGTGCCCATCATATTGTTAAAACGCTGGATTGGTTTGGGGATGGATATACCAGTGTGATTCGCAAGAATGGAGACACGCTTCAGTGGAATGATTTAAGATTTGGCAGTTTAAATTTCAAATTCGAAAAACCGGAGGATTTTGTATTCCACTTTGACCTCATTCAATCATCAAAAGGATTGAAGTACTACCCCAACAGAGAAAGACCTTCACCACAAAAAGATCAGATGGTAAAATTTTGGAGGAGGGCGTTCGGCGAAAAATAGAGCTGACTCTCTTAAGGAGCAAGCATGTTGTCATACTAGTGGTCATCAAAAAATGAGATCCAACGTTTGACCGATCATTTTACCCAAAGTTTTAACAAAAGTAAAGGCTTGACACCCAAAATGCAATATAACTTTTGTTATACTTCAGGTATTTTTCCAGCGCTGTATTTCAAGCTGGTTTTGATTTGCTTTCACTTTTAAGAAATGTTTTACCTTTGGAAATCTTATTGAAGGAGCAAAATGAGCTATTGAAAGTTTTGATTTGCTTTCACTTTTAAGAAATGTTTTACCTTTGGAAATCTTATTGAAGGAGCAAAATGAGCTATTGAAAGTTTTGATTTGCTTTCACTTTTAAGAAATGTTTTACCTTTGGAAATCACAATGTACCTGATTAGCGGTAGTTGTATTGTTTTGATTTGCTTTCACTTTTAAGAAATGTTTTACCTTTGGAAATCGGGCTTCTCCGCTTTTAGAAGTCTAAAGCAGTTTTGATTTGCTTTCACTTTTAAGAAATGTTTTACCTTTGGAAATCCCCGAAACCCTTCACAACAAACAGGCAAAAGTTTTGATTTGCTTTCACTTTTAAGAAATGTTTTACCTTTGGAAATCACAATGTACCTGATTAGCGGTAGTTGTATTGTTTTGATTTGCTTTCACTTTTAAGAAATGTTTTACCTTTGGAAATCGGGCTTCTCCGCTTTTAGAAGTCTAAAGCAGTTTTGATTTGCTTTCACTTTTAAGAAATGTTTTACCTTTGGAAATCCCCGAAACCCTTCACAACAAACAGGCAAAAGTTTTGATTTGCTTTCACTTTTAAGAAATGTTTTACCTTTGGAAATCACAATGTACCTGATTAGCGGTAGTTGTATTGTTTTGATTTGCTTTCACTTTTAAGAAATGTTTTACCTTTGGAAATCTTGTACCCAGAAAAGAGTAGATTTGAAAAGTGTTTTGATTTGCTTTCACTTTTAAGAAATGTTTTACCTTTGGAAATCTTCAATTCAAAGATTTCCTTTTGCATAACCGTTTTGATTTGCTTTCACTTTTAAGAAATGTTTTACCTTTGGAAATCACATCTATCCAAAAAACATAAGGGTTCCAGTTTTGATTTGCTTTCACTTTTAAGAAATGTTTTACCTTTGGAAATCGAAGTTTATCAGGTGCCAAAGGGCAATACGTTTTGATTTGCTTTCACTTTTAAGAAATGTTTTACCTTTGGAAATCGCTTAAACGGTTGTTAATACTATTCGCTAGTTTTGATTTGCTTTCACTTTTAAGAAATGTTTTACCTTTGGAAATCTTATTGAAGGAGCAAAATGAGCTATTGAAAGTTTTGATTTGCTTTCACTTTTAAGAAATGTTTTACCTTTGGAAATCTTATTGAAGGAGCAAAATGAGCTATTGAAAGTTTTGATTTGCTTTCACTTTTAAGAAATGTTTTACCTTTGGAAATCCATCCACAAATGTCTATACTTCCCCTCCTGTTTTGATTTGCTTTCACTTTTAAGAAATGTTTTACCTTTGGAAATCCAGGGCAAGGACTTACAGGTGCCAAGCGGTGTTTTGATTTGCTTTCACTTTTAAGAAATGTTTTACCTTTGGAAATCCCCGAAACCCTTCACAACAAACAGGCAAAAGTTTTGATTTGCTTTCACTTTTAAGAAATGTTTTACCTTTGGAAATCACAATGTACCTGATTAGCGGTAGTTGTATTGTTTTGATTTGCTTTCACTTTTAAGAAATGTTTTACCTTTGGAAATCAAAAAACCCTGCGCTGATCTAAGTCCTACTGTTTTGATTTGCTTTCACTTTTAAGAAATGTTTTACCTTTGGAAATCTATAATCTTCTGTTTCAAAATCTGAATGATGTTTTGATTTGCTTTCACTTTTAAGAAATGTTTTACCTTTGGAAATCAAGAATTAAGAAATATTCATCAGATCACAAGTTTTGATTTGTGAAGTGGTCCAAGAAAATGGTACACAAATCTAACTTAAATTTGTGTTATGGATCAATCAAAGACAAACAATCGGAGGAGGAGGTACGATACCGAGTTTAAGCTTAATGCCATTCATTTGCTCGAATCCGGGAAGAACGCTAGCGAATTAGCTGATTCTCTTGGCGTTAGTAAGCAAATGCTTTACAATTGGCGTAGTCAAATCAGGATTACCAGGAATGCTTCCGTCCAGCCAGGAACAAATAATCCTTATACTGAACTTGAACAGCTCCGTAAGAAATTAAGGGATGTTGAAATGGAAAGGGATATTTTAAAAAAAGCCTTGAACATTTTCAGCCGGCAGACATGAAACCAAAAGCTGAATTTATCCAGAGTCTAAGCGGTGTGTATCCTACTAACAAGCTTTGCAAGATGATGAATATTCCAAGGAATACTTTGTATCATTTTATCCACAGGAGGGATTCTCCCACTAAACATTTGGGATTAAGAGACCGAATAAAATCCGTATTTGACTCTCATATGAATAGGTATGGAAGTCGTAGAATTAAAATGGAATTAGCCGTAAAATATTCAAAAAATGTTAGCCGCCATTTGATTCGCAAATGTATGAAGGAACAAAATTTGAAAGCAATCCAGCCAAAGAGTTTTGTTCCAAAAACAACTGATTCCACCGGGACCAAATTTCCTGCACCCAATTTACTTCTTGATTTTGGAAAGGCGCAAAAACCAAATGAAGTATGGGTTGGTGACATTACCTACATTCCTTTAAAGAATGGCCAATGGGCCTATCTTTCAACTTGGATTGATACTTATTTGCATAAAGTAGTGGGCTGGGATGTTCAGACTCATATGAGAAGCGAACTGGTTATTTCAGCCTTCAATAAAGCAAAACTGAAATGCATCCAAAATAAATTAAGTGTGATTGTCCATTCTGACCGAGGAACGCAGTACTCTAGTAAAGATTTCAAAAATGCCATTAAAGGAAATAGACAAAGTATGACTCGCAAAAACGAAGTTTATGACAACGCAATTGCCGAATCATTTTTCTCAAGGCTCAAATGCGAATGCATTAGAGGTACTGTATTTGATGATTTGGATCAATTAAGATTCACTCTGTTTGAATACATAGATGGCTATTACAACACAATCAGAAGGCATTCATCCATTCAATACTATACACCCTTAGAATTTGAAAATATTTATTATTCGAAAAATCAATTCACTCATTGCAACTAATATGGAAACAAAACATGACTTTGCATTTTTACCCTTAGACGAGGACCAAGCTTATTGCGGACAAAATGTCAAGAGTTCCGCCGACCTCTTTATTCTGTATTCTTCCGGCGGAACTCGACTTGCTCTTGACATTTTGGGAGCAATGCTTATCTTTGTCGCAGGGGTAAAATGTGTACTAATTTTATTTTTTAACTAAATTAGATCAGTGTCCCATTTATTGGTACCATGTCATTGCTTTCACTTTTAAGAAATGTTTTACCTTTGGAAATCACAATGATCATACTAAAATCCTAATTTTTAGTTTTGATTTGCTTTCACTTTTAAGAAATGTTTTACCTTTGGAAATCGGTTTTAACGATTTAGGGCAATACTTCCCGTTTTGATTTGCTTTCACTTTTAAGAAATGTTTTACCTTTGGAAATCCGTATTCCATCAGAACGAATACACTTACTAGTTTTGATTTGCTTTCACTTTTAAGAAATGTTTTACCTTTGGAAATCTTTCCAAAATGGAAATACAGCCAGTATTTTGTTTTGATTTGCTTTCACTTTTAAGAAATGTTTTACCTTTGGAAATCGGTACAAAGAAAAAGAATGCAAAAAAGTAGTTTTGATTTGCTTTCACTTTTAAGAAATGTTTTACCTTTGGAAATCTTCGGAGGCGCAAGATCGGTCCTAATTGACGTTTTGATTTGCTTTCACTTTTAAGAAATGTTTTACCTTTGGAAATCCATTTCGATGGCCATATTTTCAAATCTTTCGTTTTGATTTGCTTTCACTTTTAAGAAATGTTTTACCTTTGGAAATCTTAGATTTAGCGAATAAAAATAATATAAAAGTTTTGATTTGCTTTCACTTTTAAGAAATGTTTTACCTTTGGAAATCACATATTCGGTTCCTTCAAGTACGCCATCTGTTTTGATTTGCTTTCACTTTTAAGAAATGTTTTACCTTTGGAAATCGCTTTCAGTTTCGTGTTTATGCCATTGTTTGTTTTGATTTGCTTTCACTTTTAAGAAATGTTTTACCTTTGGAAATCATATAGGCTCGTGACATTCTCAATTTTAGTGTTTTGATTTGCTTTCACTTTTAAGAAATGTTTTACCTTTGGAAATCTGTTTTTGAAGTAATGATAACAAAAGATAGTTTTGATTTGCTTTCACTTTTAAGAAATGTTTTACCTTTGGAAATCGTTAGATTTATGGATATAGTTTACCCTTTAGTTTTGATTTGCTTTCACTTTTAAGAAATGTTTTACCTTTGGAAATCGAAGTAGCCGAAATAGAATTACAAAAGTTGTTTTGATTTGCTTTCACTTTTAAGAAATGTTTTACCTTTGGAAATCTATCATATTGCTGAAGTAAGCCCATATATCGTTTTGATTTGCTTTCACTTTTAAGAAATGTTTTACCTTTGGAAATCTATTTTTTAAATTTTAGTTCCCGAATCTTGTTTTGATTTGCTTTCACTTTTAAGAAATGTTTTACCTTTGGAAATCCATACCGATTAATTTCTATTCCAAAGATAGTTTTGATTTGCTTTCACTTTTAAGAAATGTTTTACCTTTGGAAATCTCAAACGGTTGGAAGGGCTTATTTGCGGTGTTTTGATTTGCTTTCACTTTTAAGAAATGTTTTACCTTTGGAAATCATAACGCATACGCCAATGATAATAATGACAGTTTTGATTTGCTTTCACTTTTAAGAAATGTTTTACCTTTGGAAATCGATGAACTACACAACCTGCCTGAACTATTAGTTTTGATTTGCTTTCACTTTTAAGAAATGTTTTACCTTTGGAAATCAAAAATTTCATGGTTGATTGTGATGCCGTTGTTTTGATTTGCTTTCACTTTTAAGAAATGTTTTACCTTTGGAAATCAAAAGGGTATGTGTGTCAAAAGAAATTATTGTTTTGATTTGCTTTCACTTTTAAGAAATGTTTTACCTTTGGAAATCTTTCCTGATTCAGACCCTGTAGAGCCTTGTGTTTTGATTTGCTTTCACTTTTAAGAAATGTTTTACCTTTGGAAATCAAGATTATGCTAATAATTTGATTTCCAAAGGTGTAAACAATGTTCCTTCCAAAAAAAATCTACAATTATTAAACGTAAATTCGCTCCCAGTTTTACATTTTTTAAAAAAGTTCTAACATTGGTTTTTGGCCTTCCAATGGTTGTTTTGCAATACCGTGATAAACCTCCATCATTCCAAACTGCTTATCAGTCATACAACCTATAACCACATGCCCCTTCGCTGGCAATATTTTTTTTACGCCTTGGATATACCGATCTGCATATTCCTTGCTAAGACAATGTCTGGAATAGATGGAAAATTGAAACATGGAAAATCCTGCCCGAATTAAGTTCTTTCTAAACAAGGCATATTCTCGCTTTTCTGCTTTAGTTTCTGTTGGTAAATCAAAATACACCATGACCCACATGATTCTATAATGGTTAAATCGTTCTGACTGATTCATAACAAATCAGGTAATTCAAGAAACTGAATGCTTGATTCATCGTAGCATTTGGAAAGTGATCGACACATCGTTATAATGGCATTTTGGACTGGACTTTTATGGCCTGCGATATCCACGTCAAATAATAAAAAATCCAGAATTTCTTTCCTAACTGAAATCTCTAATTCTAAGATTGCCTGTTCACCAAATTTTTCAGAATCGATCATATGCAATATATGCTGGTCGATCAGTGGTCTAAACGGCTCCATCATATCATCCGCCAAACAAAATGGATTGTATTGATTCCTGTGGTTAATACCAATAATAGGCAAAAGGCCAGCAAGTACCAAGCCTCTTGCGACCGCTGATCTTAAAATGATATAGCCATAATTTAAAATTTGATTGGGCGACTCTCCAAACCGATCTCTAACAAATCCTTTTATTGGAATTAGCCTTTTCCAATACCAGGCCGCGCCTTGAGCTTCTGCATTGGCTGTATCTCCACTCCTTACTCCTGCTGACAATTTCTTTAGATATGCTACATCAATTCCCCTTTTCTCCAGTATTTTGGCTTGATTTTTCAATTTTGAAGCTATTACTCTTTGCCAAATATTTTTATTCATTGGCTTGGATGCATTTACTTGGTTTTGGATCTTCAATGTTGCTTGTGAATGTCCATAAAGAGGCAACCACATTCCAAGCGGCATATGCTTTACATCACATACTACTACATTCACTTGATGTTCAATACATGCTTGAAGGGTAGGAATTGTTAGATAGGCTTGGGGATGATCAATCATGATCATCATATAGTCCTCGATTGGGCGAGAATGAGATTGTCCTGCCTGATCTGTAATAATAAATTGATCCAGTTGTGTCCTAATCTTGACAGGATTCTGTATGGTAATTGTCTTCTTAATCAATTGTTTAATTAAAACTCTTTAGAAATAATATTGCCTAGCAAATCCAACTTCACTTTAACGGCTTTAAATGTATTTGAAGTCCAACGTATTTTAACAGGAGGTTTGTCATAATCAGCTTTGATATTGGAAATACACGATTTTCCTATATCAATAATATTCCCTGTAAACTTTATTACATGGTAGAGATTATCATTTAGGTATTCCTGATTACTCCAATCAATTTCGTCAGTATGTTCCTTATAAATGATAAATTTATCATAAGCGGATACCGTAAATTTCAATTTTTTATCATTATACATTCTATTAATAACCGGTTCTCCATTCAATTTTCTACTTACAGCTTTATAAAAATTTAAGGAATCAAAGTCTCGTTTCTTGGTTATTTCATCTTCATAAATAGCCAAGGTAAAATTATTGCCAGGTTCTACAAAAGTCTTGGTATCACGTCTGAGCATTGGTAGTTCCCTAGAATTATTGATGCATCTCACTCTTCTTAAAGGCCTTCCTTGCCAATAAATTGGTTCTTTTATAACTGCGGCCCATCCTCCAGAATTAATTTCTATGAGACTATTCAAATAATTTCTAATTGATGGATCAACTATTTTATCAAATTGCTTTGGGACTAAAGTTTTAACATCCTTTCGGACAACATAACTGTATGTTCCTGAATCATTAAAATTGATTCTTCCGTACAAAGTATCTTCGTGTAAAGAACCTCTCAAGGAGATTGTGCTCTGTAGATGCCCTCTTTTACTATATCGATACTTATTGATAGATTTAGAGATTAACTTTTGGTTGTATTTATGGACTACCAGAATTGAATTTATTTTATCTTCTATCTCAGTTCTAAAAGAAGGCCATGGAGTCAATATATCATCAAATCTGAGATTATTATATTTTCCGGATTTGGACAAAGCCAATTGTTGAATATGTGAGGGATTCGTAGAAGCAATCACTACCGCATCAATAAAATGGTGCCTATGATCACCTCTGTTTTTTACAAATGTTCTCATTTCCTGGTCCAATCCATCGTACAATAATTTATTCAAGCCCCAGGCCTGTCTTAAATAACTGGTTGTACCACCTTTTGTCGTGTAAACATTAGGAATACATTCTCTTATCTTACCGACTGCCAATCTGGCTATATAGGCAGAATCTGTAAGTTGATTGCTTAAGAAGTCCTCAGACAATGACTCCTGTAAAAAAATATCCCTCTTTGCTTCATTTGCAAATAAAGCGATTCTTTTCTTGAAATTTTCATAGTCTGCTTTTGACTTTGTTGCAAAGTACTCAATTGGCGTCCTCTCTCCTTTCTCCTTGTTTACCTGTCTTTCACAGATCGTTTTATTCATAAAGGAATCATCCAAAGATCTGCTGAAAGGAATTATATGTTCAATTTCAATTTCTGGGCTGATCAATTGACTTAAATTGATCACTTTTCCAGTGTACGGTGATATTCTATCAGCCTCCAACCACAATCTATATTTCTCCAGATCCGATGCCTTAATAAATTCTGCAAATCCTTTAAATTCTTTAAAATCATCTGCATCACAACCCAATTCTAACCAAAGTTCATATTTTTTAAGCATAGAATCATTATAAGCCAACTCATACCCACAAACCTTTGAAAGTACTTCTAAATAAAGGGCTCTCTTTTTCTCTTTATTTCTATTTCTATTAAATATTTTTTCTCTTTGTTCCTTTGGTTTTTTTAATTCTCTGCCCAATTCAATTCTAATCACATCAGGTTTGCCGTGTTTATCGATGATCCTATTCACCAAATTGATACAGATATGTACGCTTTTCTGAACAACTGGATTTCTAAACTCATTGGTTTTTGGATGCTCTACTTTATCTTTAAAAGTCTCTATTTTATTATACGAATGATGATAACCGGCCATGTCACATGCAGCTGAGTAATTATACCCACTTTTCAAATATTCCAAAATTTTCAAAGCCGCCTTATGACTAATATTGGAATAATCAGCCTCCATGGGCATAGACCATAATTTATCTGCTGTTTGTCCATCTATTTGGAACTTCCTCAATAAATATTCCTTAAATTTAATCTTTTGATCATCTTCGGTAAATAACAAAGAATGATAAATGGAGAGTATTTCATCGTATGAAAATAAATTGAATTTTGAAGCCAATACCTCTTTAATTCGAATTAAGGTAGTGGTTGATTTTAACTCAATACTATTAAATACAACCCTTCTTGATAAACCAAGTACCTTTTTTAACTCTGCTTCTTTCACTCCAACCTTAGAATAATACAAATTAGCAGCCAGCATTTTTTGATCTTCCGACAAGGAATCTGTCTCACCTGTATCATAATCCGTCCAAACTAAATTATGGATTGCGGACCAAAACCTAAATTCTTGAAATAAAGGATGACTTTTGGGCATGCATTTCTTGTTTGCTTCAAATCTACAATTGCTCACAAGATGTTTGCATGATTTGAGTTTTCTTTGAAAAAATATTTCCTGCATCACATCCAAAATAATCTGTTCATTCACCAAATGATTATTAAGACTCAATTGCTTACTTAGAATATCGTGCAGCTCCTTTTTATACATTTCTCGATCTGTATACCTATCGAGAATTCTCTCTTCCAACCTGTTTCCCTTTCTGTGTTCACAAATTAAGTCATAATAATAATGTCCTAATGTCATAAATCCTCCTTCCTTAAGTTTAGCATGCAACTCATCAATGCTTTTCTTCACTTTTCCAGTCTCGGAGTTTCCTTCACCCTCTCTTAACTCCATAGATCTGGAACTCTTAAAGCCCCTCTTACCTGCAAAATATAATAGAATCCTTGATAATTCTATAGGATCCAGAATTCGATTTAATCCCTCAAATCTAATCCTGTACAAATCTAAGGGATCAGATGAGTGTTTAATCCCATCGTAGATTTCACATTGCCAAGATTGAGTTAGCAAAGCTCGAATTCTTCTTATGCGCATTTTCCTTCGAAAATTACGTCTTCTGGCACTTCTATATCCTGTGCGTTGCTGTGCATAAGACTCCTCTTTACCACTCACTTGATCTTGATTATTACCTCGTGGAAAAATAATTACTCCTCCATCTATCAAAGCTGTGTCCTTTTCAATCAATGCCCACCCCAAAGAATTGGTGCCTAAATCAAGTCCTAAAATTTTTGTCATTAATAGATAATTTCTTACAAATATAGTAACTTTGCTCTTGAAAGCAAATCAGAATAAAGATTATTCTGTAGGCTTTTAGCCTTAGCCCCACTTCGGTAGGGGCTTTTTTTATCTAATTTTTTTAGATATAAATATTAAAATTTTAACCTATAAATTAATTAGATATTTATAATATCCACACCTTGTAAAAAATATGCCTGATCAAGTTATGATTAAAATGATTCGTCTATTTATAAATACTTGACTTCATCCACGTTTCAGCATTCTGGTATGCCATTTTATCAAATAAATTTGGTGATAAATGTTGGCTCATTTTTTCACGCAAGCTTCTCTCCACTTTAGGCAGGTCTTTTTCTCCAGCACCCACCTCTGTGTAAGTCATATAAAAATCAGTACCAAATAATAGTCTGTTGGATCTGTGAGAATGTATGTTACTATCAAAGTCTGATTTAATTAATTCTTTTATAAAATGCTCATCGTACAACGAGTAAGAAACATCCATATAAACATTTGAATTATTGTCTACAAGCTCAAGACATTTTTGGTACCAATTTCTTTTGTCTTTGTTTTTTCCATTCCTGCGATCAATTTCAAGGTTGATCTCTTCATTGGATCCTGAATGAGCCAGACAAATTTTCAAATCCTTAAATTCTTTCAATACTTCTATATAATTATCCGGATCACTAAAGCATCTTGCTCTTCCGGTGTAGTCCTTTCTGACATTCAACCAAGCTAAACTGGGCAGGTTAATCTTTCTGTGTTGACCATTCAGATCAAGAGGATTCCTATCAATTTCAGTAGTTTGTTTGACATATCTTGATCCCCCAATGGAACAATGCGTCATGATTGGCAACTTATTATCAATTGCAAATTGGTAGAAGGGTCTAAGTCTGAAATCCCAAGGAAAATAACCCTCAGCGGGATACATTTTCAAACCAAGGAAACAACCTGATGCAAACTTTTCTTGCAGTAATTGGTAGATTTCATTTGGATCCGTTAAAAAATCATAATTTCTAGGCTCCATGAAATAAAATGGTAAAATCTCAGTTGGAAATTGATGTTTGAGTTCTAGGATTTCTTTGACAAAATCATCATAACTAACCTTAGCCTTTGCATTGCTTACAAATTTAAAATCTTGCATAAGAACTACAAACCGAGTCTTGGGTGGATAGGCAGAGCGCAAGATTTCAAATTGCTGTCTAACCGTCATTCCATAACCAAACTTAATAAAATTAATGTATCTTTTGATAGAGTCAGTACCGAAATATGAAAACAAATTGAGGGCGCGGTTTCCCAATGGATGATCCAAGATACTTCCAACAGAAGGCAATAGAAAATTTGGAATCCATTTTACATACAGCTTGAGTAAATCTTCCGGTACATGATATTCATTGAAAAGGTGGGTATGGCAATTGATCATTCCTTTCATGGCATTTGGCTTTGAGTTTCAGAACTAGGTTCGGGCTTTATACCACCCTTTCGAATATTTAGAAATCTGGCTAACAAATCAAACCAGAATCCTGACTGAACTGTCAATAATAAGCCCCCTATTAACCAACCTATGAAATTTGCCAAGTTCAGGTATTTCCCATAAATTTCAACAATCATGTCTCTAACCACACCAATTCCGGTAGATAGATTGGCTGATTCCCAGCGCAGCTCCAAACTACTGCTAAATTTATAACCAAATGGCAGCTCCACTTTTTGAAGATTCTTAATCGATTCAAGCCATTCTTTATAATTACTTTTATTTGCAGAATTTAAACTGTCTGCTACCATTTTTTCTGCGACTTGGATAGTTGCTTCTCTCAAAGCTGAATTTTGTTTCATTTCCTTGAAGATTTCAATAGGATTAAAATTGAAAACTATACAAAACAAGGTGGTCCATCCAATTAAATGGGATTGAACCTTCCTTTTATACCATCCGCTTGTCCGCTCTCCGTAATGTTGGTACCATATCATCAACTCTTTTGAAAGCTGCTCTAAATTAATTTTAGATGGGTCGACGAAAGCAGGACTTGATAAAATGGCTTTAAGTGGACTGTCATCCATATTTGTCACAGCATCCTTCAATAAATCTGCGTTTGTCAATTGATCTGGAGAGCTGAGAATCGCTTGACCTGATTCATAGGTATATTTTGTCAGTGAATTTTTATAATTCGACAACACCACATCCAAAACAGCCTGGGCAAAGTTACGATCCGGAATGTAGGATGGAAGTTCTTTGCTTTTGCTCAATAGTCGAATGGTAGGATGAGAGTAGATTTGTCCTATCAACTGACCTGTATTATGTGATTCAAACATCCTTGCCAAGGAATCTCGGAGAAATTTCCCCCTGCTGTTTGTATAAGAAGAATACCATTCGTAGAGAGCTCCAAAAAGAAGACTGGCCAGCAATATAATGGTGACCATCGAAATTATGAGATCCAAAGTTTGACCGATCATTTTACCCAAAGTTTTAACAAAAGTAAAGGCTTGACACCCAAAATGCAATATAACTTTTGTTATACTTCAGGTATTTTTCCAGCGCTGTAATTCAAGCTGGTTTTGTTTTGCTTTCTCTTTTAAGAAATGTCCAGGCTTTTAAAATCACACATTAGCCTATTTCTTAATCACACTCATTGATACCATTCCATTTGTACTCAAAGCTGAAAGCAAATACATTCCGGACGGAAGCTGTTGATCTGTTTTAATTTCAATCATTCGATCAGAGATATTCCTTGTGGATATTTCAATATTTTGACCCAATGAATTTGTTAATTGAAGCTCAGAAGTATTGGGAATTGAAACATTACATCGAAGTACCAATTTATCCTGAAATGGATTCGGAAAAACATTCCACTCCGTATCTTCAACATCTCTGTTTGCAATCACCATACCAGGTGTAAATCTAAACACCTGATTCTCCTTAGGCCATCCATTGAAATAGATACCGGGTGTATTTAAATCAGTAGCCGTATTGGAATGAATCGCACTGAAACTATCTGGATTGCCACTCACATATAGAAAAGTATCCAAATGAATATCTTCCGTGATTGTATCAAAACTGGTATTATAAGCCAAAGACACCAACGGACCAGGAAAGAATCCAAATATTTCCTGAATATTGTTTAATTCAGATGGTCCAAAATGCATTTCTATGGCATTGTCTTTCTCATAAAACCTAAATTGGAAGTTGACAAAATCATTGATCGTTGGATCGTCCGTGTAAAAACCCGCATTGTTGTATTCCACGATCGCCACACGCTCTCCAACGGTTCCGGTATTTTGTACGTAAATCGGTGACAATGGCTCTCCTTCTGCAGTATTCATCCCCAAATCCATATAATCGGCGTATAAGAAAATCACTGACTCTGGAAAATCATCCATCAAGGCATCAGGATGAACAAACCAGCCATTCGTGACTCCTAAGAGTCCATCAGCAGATTCACCCATAAAATTTAAAGTAAAATCGAGCGGAGCAAAAAATAATTCATCATCCCAAACAAAATCTTCGGTGACATTGATTCCTGTCGATTCGATAGAAAGGTAAGATTCCATTCGATGGCTGAAATTATACTTTATGGTACTCTGTGATTCCAATGCAATGCACCATGTAAAAAATATAAGGGTAATCATTTTATTCATATTCGTTCTTTTTGATTGTTTAAAAATTTCTGTTTATGGATGGCTATGATGAATTTTGACATTTATGGCAGAAAATTTTGCAATGTTTATTTTTTAGATTTCATAAATCCCGGTAAACCTCTTAAAGCAGCAAGCTCTCGGTATTTTACACCGATTTCTTCTGCAGGAGCGCCAAAGTAGGTTTTGCCTTCTTCCAGATCTTTGGAAACTCCGGATGTAGCTAACACAGTAACATGGTTGGCAATGTGAAGGTTTTGCGCCACTCCGACCTGACCATACAGGGTCACATGATCTCCAATGATGGTTTTACCTCCTATGCCGACCTGCGCGGCAAACAAACAATGTTTTCCAACGACGACACCATGCCCAAGATGCACCTGACAATCGATCTTGGTTCCTTCACCCACGATGGTGTCTCCGGAAACTCCTTTGTTGATGGTACTGCCTGCTCCGATTTCTACATGGTCCATGATTACCGTGCGACCGCCACTTCGCCATTTGACAAATCCGTCTTTCGTCTTCTTGTAATAAAATGCATCAGAACCAATGATAGCTCCAGCCTGTATCCTCACCTCTTTGCCGATGACAGAATATTCTCCAATATAAGCGTTGGCCTGTATCAATGATCCTGCTCCAATTACTGCATAATGTCCTATGACCACCCCGGGCTCGATGATGGCAGTTGGGTGCACAAAAGCGGTATCCGCGATGGATTGTATCAATGGTCTCTCAGGTCGGTGTCTCAGGACAAGAAGGTTGTACAAATCAAACGGATGCTCTGTGACCAGCAGGGTTTTTCCTTCGGGGCATTCAAACTCCTTGTTGATCAAAATCACTGTGGCTGCAGAATGCACCGCACGGTGGTAGTATTTTTCTGCATCGACAAAGGTCAAATCACCGGCGCAGACTTTGTGAATCTCATTGATCCCAAAGATCATCTGATCCGATGATCCGATCAGCTGTAATCCAAATTCTTCTGCGAGGGATTGGACGGGAATGGGTTTTGCTAATTGCATGTTTTGAATGTTCTATCTACTATTTATTAATGGGCTTCCAGCCAATTTTCTCCGAATCCAATGCCTACTTCCAGAGGTACTTTAAGACCCGGAATGGCATTTTTCATTTCGTGCAGTACAATTTCCTTCAGTTGGTCGGATTCCGGTTTGCTCACATCGAAAACCAATTCATCGTGCACCTGGAGAATCATTTTGCTGCTCATTTTATTTTCTTTGATCTTCTGATGAATGTGGATCATTGCTATTTTTATAAGGTCTGCGGCAGTGCCCTGAATGGGAGTGTTGATCGCAACTCTTTCTGCATTGCTGCGCGCCAAAGCATTTTTAGAATTGATGTCCCTCAGGATTCTTCTTCGGCCCATCAAAGTACTCACATATCCGTGAGTTCGCGCATTTTCAACCAAACTATTCATGTAATTGCGCAATCCGGAATAGGTTTTGTAGTATTGATCAATCAATTCCTTTGCCTCAGTTCTGTTAATGCCAAGTTGCCTGGAAATATTGGTCGCACCTGCTCCGTACAGGATGGAAAAATTGACCGTCTTTGCATTGCGTCTCTGGTCTGAAGTCACTTCATCATAAGGCACGCCATACACTTTGGCTGCGGTTGCGCGATGAATGTCCTGACCCTTGATAAATGCATCCAGCATGGCTTCTTCTCCACTCATGTCGGCAATGAGGCGAAGCTCAATCTGACTATAATCTGCAGACAATAAAACATGGTTTGGATTTCTGGGCAAAAATGATTTGCGAATCTCCCTTCCTGCTTCATCTTTGATGGGGATGTTTTGCAAATTGGGGTTTTCGGAAGCGAGTCTTCCTGTGGCTGCCCTGGCCTGATTGAACGAACTGTGTACCCTTCCGGTTTTGGGGTTGACCATGGTGGGAAGCGCATCGACATAGGTCGATTTTAATTTGGACAATTTCCGAAACTCAAGAATGGTCTTGACCAAATCGTATTCCGCAGAAAGTTCGTTGAGGATTTCTTCGTCGGTGCTGTATTGATTGGTTCCGGTCTTTCGCCAGCGATAGGGAATTTTCATTTTCTCAAATAAGACGTCGCCTACCTGCTTGGGACTTGCGATGTTAAATTTTACACCTGCTTGTTCGTAAATCAGTTTTTCTGCACCCAAAATCTGGGTTTCGAGGGTTTTGCTGTAAGCATTTAAAAATCCCGGATCAATCCTTACGCCTTCGTGTTCCATGTCGCACAGGACTTTGACAAGGGGCATTTCAATATTCTCAGCTACCGAAGTAATTTCATTCTTTTTTAATTCTTCCTGCAACAAGGGATACAACCGGACTACCACATCCGCATCTTCCGCAGCGTATTCTTTTATTTGATCCAGGGGGACATCCCGCATGGATTTTTGGGAAGCCCCTTTTTTGCCAATCAGATCTTCGATCGGCACCATTTTGTAGTTCAGATAGGATTCAGACAAATAATCGAGTTTGTGTCTTTGATCGGGTTCGACGAGATAATGTGCGATCATGGTATCAAAAGCAGGTGCAGGCAATTCGACTCCATACTGTCGCATCATCAGCATGTCAAATTTGATGTTCTGTCCAATCCATTTTTTATGCTTGTTTTCTAGAACGAATTTAAATTGATCCACGATTTTTTGAGCTTCTTCCTGATCAGCTGAAACCGGCAGATAATAGGCTTCGGCCGGCTTAACAGAAAAAGACATTCCAACCAGCTGTGCTTGGGTGGGATCGATACCCGTGGTTTCTGTGTCGAAAGAAATCACCTCCGCTTTTTCCAATAGGGACAAAAGTTGCTTTACTTCAGATTCGGTTTGTACCAGATGGTATTGGTGTGGGGTGGTATGGATATCGTGGTCTGCA